>JAGVII010000049.1 GCA_020056155.1 Afipia sp. | reverse complement strand
CGGTGTGCTCTTCCGATCTCCGATTTCGGTTGCCTTCTCCGGCGAGTTGCTGGCGATGGTCGTGATCGGCGGCATGCGCAGCTTCCTCGGTCCCGCGCTGGGTGCACTGTTCTTTATTCTGTTTCGCGAATTTCTTGGCATCTACACCGAGAACTGGCTGCTCTGGCTTGGCTTGGTGTTCGTCGGTTTCATCGTTTTCTCGCCCACGGGCCTGATTGGCGTGGGCGAGAAACTCCTTGCGCCGTTCCGCAAGAAAGTGACCGAGGACGCTGCGATGTCGGCGCGCAAGATCGAGGCGCTGCCGTTGCCAGAGTTCCTGCGACCAAAAGGCGTCGTGGAAGGTCCTGTGCTGGCAGCCCGTGACATGGTGAAGAGCTTCGGCGGCATCAAGGCGGTGCAAGGAATCAATATCTCTGTCGCTGACCGGACGCTGCATGCGTTGATTGGCCCGAATGGCGCTGGCAAGACCACGGCGTTCAATCTTCTATCCGGCATGTTCCCGCCGGATGAAGGCGAAGCGACCTTGATGGGTAAGCCTATCGCCGGCCATACGCCCGAAGAAATTGCGGAAGCGGGCATCGGTCGCTCGTTTCAGATCACGAATCTCTTTCCGGAATTAAGTGTCGGCGAGAACGTCCGCCTCGCGGTGCAGGCGCGGCATCCACGCCGGTTTGATCCATTCACCAATGCGCTTTCGATCGACGTCATCAATCGCGAAACCGACGAGGTCATACGCTATCTCGGTCTCGCGGGAATCGAGAAGGCCGAAGCAGGTGCGCTGTCGTACGGTGGTCAGCGATTGCTCGATATGGGCGTCGCGCTGGCCACCGCACCTCGCGTGCTGCTGCTCGATGAACCACTCGCGGGGCTTGCTGCTGCCGAGCGCGAGCGTATCGGCGCAATCATCAAGCGCATCTCGTCGGATTTGCCTGTACTGCTGGTTGAGCACGACATCGACCGGGTCTTTGCTCTTGCCGATCATGTGACCGTGATGAATGAAGGGCGCGTGCTGCTCGACGGAAGCGTCGAGGATGCGCGCAGCAGCAAGAAGGTGCAGGAAATTTATATCGGGTCTGGCGCAGCAGCCGTCGCTGCGAAACCGCGCGAAACTTCAGCGAAGGCCAGCGCTTTGCTCACTGTCGATGGCGTTGATACGTTCTATGGCAAGAGCCACATTCTCAACGATGTGAACTTCACGCTGCATAACAATGAGATCATCGCATTGCTTGGCCGCAACGGAGCAGGTAAATCGACGTTGCTGAAAACGCTGGTCGGTATCGCGCCAGCCTCGAAGGGCTCGATCCGTCTGAGCGATGCTGAACTGGTCGGGCGTGCGTCCGCAGAGTGTGCGCGTCTCGGCATCGGTTATGTGCCGCAAGGGCGGGGGCTGTTCGCCGGCATGAGCGTGGAGCACAATCTCGAGCTCGGCGGACTAAAACGGCAAACCGGCAACGGCGTGCACTGGACTCGCGAACGGGTGTACGAGTATTTCCCGCGTATTCGCGAGCGGCTGGACAGTCCGGCGGACTATCTGTCCGGCGGTGAACAGCAGATGGTTGCCGTGGCGCGTGCGCTGTCGGGTGACGTGAGAGTGTTGCTGCTTGATGAGCCATTCGAAGGTCTTGCACCCGCCGTCGTCGAGCAATTGTTCGAGGCGTTCGATCGCTTGCGCAAGGAAGTCGCGATTATCATCGTCGATCATCATCTTGATCTCGCGCTGGCTCTGTCGGATACGACCGTAGCGCTGGAGCGAGGGCGCATCATCCACGAAGGTCCATCGAAGGCGTTGCGCGACGATCTCGATCTGCGGCGCAAGGTACTGTGGCTGTAGAGACGAAAGTACAATTATGCCCAATAGCAAAAGAAACGTCGCGATCGTCGGAGTTGGCCTGATTGGGCGAGCCTGGGCGGCGATCTTCGCTCGCGCTGGCTGGAACGTACGGCTCATCGATTCACACCAGCCGACGCTGAGCGCGGCACCCGGCTTGATCCGCGAGGAACTGAGAGCGCTGAACCGCCATGGCCTTGCCGACGATCCCGAAGGCGCGATGGCACGGATTTCGGTGGCGTCGGATCTTGCAGATGCCCTGAAGGGCGCGGAGTTTGTCCAGGAAAATGGTCCCGAGAAAATCGAGGACAAAATTGCGCTGTTTGCAGAGCTTGACCGCCTTGCTGCCCCGGAT
>JAGVII010000288.1 GCA_020056155.1 Afipia sp. | reverse complement strand
GCAGCTCGACTGGTTGCGTGCCGAAGGCTGCACCGAAGTTCAGGGCTTTCTGTTCAGCGCCGCACGCCCGGCATCGGAGGTCAGCGCACTGCTCGGGAAGTTCGGCAATCGCGCCTAGAAGGCCGCGTAAATTATGAGAGTCTGACTGGAAATCCAGCGAATGAATCCAGTGGCTTCCTTCGTCATTGCGAGGAGCACTTGCGACGAAGCAATCCAGATTTGTGACGCAGAAGTCTGGATTGCTTCGCTTCGCTCGCAATGACGGCTTAGCCGCATTTCCAGCCAGACTCCGAGAATGTTCAGAATCGCGTCACGATCTCGGCGAGCGCGGGACGCGGCCGATCTTCGCTCGGCCGCTCGGCCTTGCCGATATGGATGAAGCCCGCGATCTTTTCATCCGGCGACAGGCCCAGTGCGGTGAGCACATCGCGGTCGAATGCCATCCAGCCGGTCAGCCAGTTCGCGACATAGCCAAGCGCATGCGCGGCGTGAACGATGTTCATGGCGCTGGCGCCCGCCGACAGTTCCTGCTCCCACGGCGGCACCTTCGGATGCTTCGACGTCCTGCTCACTACGGCGATGACGAGCGGAGCGTGTGTGAAGCGCTTCTTTTCCGCCTCGACCTGATCGGGCGTCGCGGTGACGTTCTTGGCGCGGAAGACGCGTCCGAAAATCTCGCCGGCCTTCACGCGTGCATCGCCTTCGAACACGATGAAGCGCCACGGCACGATCTTGCCGTGATCGGGCACCCGCGCGCCGATGGTCAGGATGGTTTCAAGCTCGGCAGGTGAGGGGCCGGGGCCGGTCATCTCGATCGGCTTGAGCGAGCGGCGCGTCTTCAGAAGGTCGAGTGCATCGGGCATGGGATATCCGGGCTAAGGGCACATCATGGCGATGCACGACGCTGATATCGGAAATTCAAACCGCGATAACAAGGCTTGCAGTTTATGAGGCCTCTAAAGAAAGAGGCCTCATAAATGTTGTTCAAGCGTTCAGGCGTTCGCCCGCTTCAGGTCCGGCGGCAACGCCTCGTAGGCGAGTGCCTTAAGCGCTTCGTCGAGCGGCAGCACGGTCTGGCCTTCGCTGCCGAGACGGCGGATCGAAACCTGACGCGTTTCGGCTTCCTTCTTGCCGACCACGAGCAGCGCCGGCACCTTCGCCAGCGAATGCTCGCGCACCTTGTAGTTGATCTTCTCGTTGCGAAGATCGATCTCGGTGCGCAGTCCGGCCTTGCGGCAGGCGGCCAGCACTTCACGCGCGTAGTCGTCGCCGTCGGACGTGATGGTGGTGACCACGGCCTGTACCGGGGCGAGCCAGAGCGGGAAGTGGCCCGCGAAGTGCTCGATCAGGATGCCGGTGAAACGCTCCAGCGATCCGCAGATGGCGCGGTGGACCATCACCGGCGTGACCTTGTTGGAGTGATCGTCGATGTAGAACGCGCCGAACCGGCCCGGCAGGTTGAAGTCCACCTGCGTGGTGCCGCACTGCCATTCGCGGCCGATGGCGTCGCGCAGCACGTATTCGAACTTTGGTCCGTAGAACGCGCCTTCGCCCGGATTGATCGAGGTCTTGATGCGGTTGTGGCCCTGCGCCGCGATCTGCTCGAGCACCTTCGCCATCACGGTTTCGGCGTGATCCCACGCTTCATCGGAGCCGACGCGCTTTTCCGGCCGGGTCGAGAGCTTCACCGTGAGTTCGCCGACGAACCCGAAGTCCTCGTAGGTCGACAGGATCAGGTCGTTGATCTTGAGGCATTCCTCGGCGAGCTGATCCTCGGTGCAGAACACGTGGGCGTCGTCCTGCGTGAAGCCGCGCACGCGCATCAGTCCGTGCATCGCGCCCGACGGCTCGTACCGATGCACGATGCCGAACTCTGCGAGGCGAATGGGCAGTTCGCGATAGCTCTTCAGGCCATGCTTGAAGATCAGCACGTGGCCGGGGCAGTTCATCGGCTTGATGGCGAACCAGCGCTTGTCTTCCGCCTCGTCGCCGGCCGACTGCGCCGCGAACATGTTCTCGCGATACCATTCCCAGTGGCCGGAGGTTTCCCACAGCGACTTGTCGAGCATCTGCGGCGCGTTCACTTCCTGATAATCGCCCGCAAGCCGCCGGCGCATATAGGCGATGATCGCCTGAAACAGCGTCCAGCCCTTGGCGTGCCAGAACACCACGCCGGGGCCTTCTTCCTGGAAATGGAACAGGTCCATCTCCCGGCCGAGGCGGCGGTGGTCGCGCTTCTCGGCTTCCTCAAGCTGCTTGAGGTGCGCGTCGAGTTCCTCCTGCTTGGCGAACGCCGTGCCGTAGATGCGCGTCAGCATCGGGTTGTTGCTGTCGCCGCGCCAGTAAGCGCCCGCAACCTTCATCAGCTTGAAGGCGTTGCCGACCTTGCCGGTCGAGGTCATGTGCGGGCCCCGGCAGAGATCGAACCAGTCGCCCTGATAGTAGATCTTGATCGGCTCGTTGCCGGGAATGGCATCGACCAGTTCGACCTTGAAGGCTTCGCCCTTGTCGCGGAACACCTGCTTGGTTTTCTCGCGGTCCCACACGTCCTTGGTGAACGGTTTGTCCTGCGCGATGATCTCGCGCATTTTCTTCTCGATGGCGGCGAAGTCTTCCGGCGTGAACGGCTCGTTGCGGAAGAAGTCGTAATAGAAACCGTTCTCGATCACCGGGCCGATGGTGACCTGGGTGCCGGGCCACAGCGCCTGCACCGCCTCCGCCAGCACGTGCGCGGCATCGTGCCGGATCAGTTCCAGCGCGCGCGGGTCGTCACGGTTGATGAATTCGATCCTGGCGTCGCGCGCGATCGGATCGGTGAGATCAACCGCTTCGCCGTCCAGCGCCATGGCGACGGTGCGCTTCGCGAGCGAGGGCGAGATGCCCTTGGCGATGTCGAGGCCGGTGGTGCCTTTGGGGAATTCGCGCGTCGCGCCGTCGGGGAAGGTGACAGTCACCTTGGTCGATTCGACGGGCTTCAGATTGGCGAGGCTGTACTTCAATACGGGCGCGGAAGGGTCTTTGTCTGCCATCTCGTTCTCCTGTGGCTCACTCCTGCGAACGGACG
Organism: Afipia sp.; assembly: GCA_020056155.1. Taxonomy (GTDB): domain Bacteria; phylum Pseudomonadota; class Alphaproteobacteria; order Rhizobiales; family Xanthobacteraceae; genus Afipia. Next base: position 2,491 of record JAGVII010000288.1, on the reverse strand, counting down.
CAGGTAAGCGATGGACACGTTGTATAGCAGCGGATTCGGGCGGTGCAATGTTTGAGTTTCCGGTGAAACCGCCGATTTTCAATGCGGTGTCGCACCCTTCGACATCACCAGCATGATCCCCGCCGCGACGATGTTCGCCGCAACGCTGGCGAGGATCGGCAACATATAGCTGCCGCTGACGTCAAACGCGAACCCGGCGGCGCTGGGGCCGATCAGGGTGCCGAACGCCACGCTTGTATAAAGAATGCCGATGATGCCGCTGACGTTGCGGCCGCCGAAGTAATCCATCACGACGGCCGGCAGCACCGCGACCCATCCGCCGTAGAATACGCCATAGACGAAGGCGAAAACGGCGAGCGACCACACGCCGGCCGAGACGGCCCAGATCGCCAGCGCCAGCCCCATGCCGGCGAACATCACCAGCAGCGATGTATGGCGGCCCATCCGGTCGGCGAGGCCGCCCAGAAAGAACCGCCCGACGGTGCTGCCGACGCCGATCACGCCGAGCAGCAGCACTGCGGACGCCTTCGTTACGCCATGGTCGATCGCGTAGGGCACGAGATGCACGAACGGCACGAACACGCCGAACGAGCAAATGAGACACGCGACATAAAGGCTGATGAACTGGCGCGACCGGACCGCTTCGCCAACCGAGGTACCTGTTGGCGTCATCGATTGAACGCCCGGCTGCATGGCGTCGCCGTCGGGACCGAGCCCGCGATCGCGCGGATCGTTCTCGATCAGGAGCGCCATGCCCGCGCCGACAATGGCGGTGAGGCCTCCGAGAACGAGGTAGGCGGTGCGCCATCCGAGCGTGTCGATGAAGAAGGCGGCGAGCGGCGGCATGATCAGCGTGCCGATACCGATACCGCTGACCGCCAGCCCCGATGCAAAACCGCGGCGTCTGACGAACCAGCGCTGCACCGCGCCGATCGCAGGAACATAGGAGGCGCCGACGCCGAGGCCGACGCCAAGTCCGTAGGCGATATAGACCTCGGTGAGATTGCGCGCGAGGCTCGCGGCGGCGAGACCGAGTCCGATCAGGATCATGCCTGCGACGGCGAGGCGGCGGGAGCCCCAGCGGTCGGCGAGGGGGCCGCTGACCATCCCCAATCCGAAATACAGAAACCCGGCCAGCGAGAACACCAGCGATACCGAGCCGCGCGACGCGCCGAAGTCGCGCTGCAGCGATTCGACGAATGCGCTGAAGGTGTACGCGCTGCCGAAACCCAGCATCATCACGGTGAAGGCGGCCGCGACCACGAACCAGCCGTAGAACACACGGGGAGTGGAAATCGTTCGATCGCTGGTCATGGTTTCTCCCCGGACTGCCGTTGCGCGGCTTTTTTGTTCACACCAGTATAAATATCAAGGTGGTGTTTCTTGATGTCAACCATTAAAACTGATTTAGTCGTGTCGAAGGAGCCGCTGTGTCGAAAGCGTCGCGAAAGTTCAAGGTACCGGACGAATTGGCCAATCTCTATGATTTCGCCAATACGCTCGACCTGCGCCGGTTCACCCATCACGGCGTCCAGCATTCACAGAGCGACGAACTCGGCAATGCGGCAGGGCTCGCAGCGTGGCTTGCGGAGCGCAAACTGGGTTCGGGCGGAAAGATCACGCCCGCGATGTTCGATACCGCGCTCCAGCTTCGGTCCAGCGTGCGCGATTATCTGCAATGCGAGCCGGGCGAGCGGTTGCAGAACAAGTCTCTCGGCCGGTCACTCAACCGGATGACGCAACATTTTCCGCTCGCCGTCGACATGCGTGACGGCGGGATGACGCTGCGTCCTGTGCGGGACGATGCGCTGGCTGGCTTATCGGCGGTGGTCGCGGAGTTGTACGACGCCGGTGCGAACGGGACGCTGGCGCGCCTGAAGATGTGCGCCTCGGACGAATGCCGCCGGGTTTTCTACGATCGATCGAAGCCGGCAACACGGCGCTGGTGCGTCTCGACCCTGTGCGGCAACCGCATGAAGACGCGGACTTATCGCAAGCGGCATCACGGCGCGGCGTAACCTCGCCGTGCATGGCTTTCATGCAATTGCATTTAACCATTCGTGTGCTAACAACGCGGCGTGAAACGGTTCGCCCCTACAGCTTTGATGCTTGGCAACTTCATTACCGGCGTGAGTATCCTCGCGCCGGCCGGTATGCTGCCGGAATTGTCGCACGAGTTCGGCGTCTCGATTCATGAAGCGGGACTGCTCATTACCTTTGGCGCAATCGTGCTGTGCATCGGCTCACCGGTGTCGGCCTGGCTGACCAGCCGCTTCGACCGGCGAATTTTGCTCTCGGTGACGGTGGCGATCATCGCGGCAGCTCAGTTCGCCTCCATGGTTGCGCCGAACTACGCGACATTGATGGCGACCCGGCTGGTGATGCTGGCGGTTGCCGCGCTGTTCACGCCGCAGGCCGCAGGCGTGGCCGCGATGATGGTGCCGCCGGAGCGGCGCGGCAGCACGATGTCCTATGTGTTTCTCGGCTGGTC
>JAGVII010000668.1 GCA_020056155.1 Afipia sp. | reverse complement strand
TATGGCGACTGCGGCTCGCCGGGTTTGTCACTGAAGCCGCGAAAGTTATTGGCGCGCTGAACCTTGAGCCCGTGAAGACCGCGTGGAGATTCGTTGATAGCGGAGGTGAGGAGATCGCTGACAACGCTGTCTGTACAAGCCGGCATCTGCCCGGTGGACAGCCCGTTCCCTCCGGTCGCCAGACGAAGAGCGATGATGGCGCCTCCGAACAGGGCTGCGAAGGTGAGGCCGGTCAGGAGATTAGATTTCGAGATGGTGGATGTCATGGTTCAGGCTTCCTCTGCAAGGATCAAAAATGTTCGGGTGATGGGATGGATGTTGGCCCGGCGTCGCAACCAAAAGGCGACCAGCTGACGTTCAAGGGAGCCAAATGGTTACGTCTTCAGCGCGACGAATGCGGATGACAGAGGAGCGGGATTGATGAGCGCCTTCATCCTTTGCTTCTGTTCGTGCTGATCAAGGAACGTGATCTCGAAAGCAATGATGAAATCGCTGTCGAACATCGGATCGTAACGATCAATTACAGCAGCGCGTCGCGCATCCAGCCGGTCGAGCGAGAATGCGGTCGGTGTCGTCGATAGGGGCCGCTCAGACGCGGAGCCACTCCCGTCAGCGATGGTTGGATCTGGCGTTGTGAATTTTGAGGTCAGGCCGATCGTCCTGACCGTGATGGTGTGGATGGGCGCATCTGTGCCATTGCACAGATAGACCGGCATGGTCTTCAGGTTACGGAAGTCCGGAAAATACAAAGTGAGGTCGGCAGAGGCCTTCTCAGGTGCCAGGCTGACATAGCCGCGCTCGCGCGACGGCTTCGGTGCGAACGCCACCGGAATACTCGAAATCCGCGGAGAGAACTCCGCACCGCTGCCGATGGCTTCTGTACGTGCGATCAGCAGTGTGGCGCCGGACTGTTTGCAGTCCTCCATGGCTTGCCGCAATTGCGGGCGCGAGAAGCCGTCAGTCTCAGGCTCGACGTATTCGGCCTGAACAGCCGCCTGATGGCCTTCGATCCAGGTTTTGACGGCTTCTCGTTGTTCTTGCAGTGCAATATCAGAGTATGCAGGCTCGCTCGGTCGGACGCGGTAATAGGCAATAACGTTCATGCAGAATCCCAATTAAAGGCACGGACAGCCCGTGCCCCCTAGATTCAAATGAGGCCCCGAGGAATTGCGGGGTTTTGCAAAGAAAGGTCGAGTGTCTCCCGAAAGCCGCATTTCAAGGCGCGGGCACTGCGACATCAGAAGAATTCACGCGCTGATCGGGTGTTGCCGATCGCCCGGATCTTGAGGGATGGCTGATAATCCCGCAGACGCTTGGCGTCCCGTTCCCAGCGCCCGTCGCGCTGATCGCCGTCGAAGCCGAACACAATCAGCCGGGGATCAGGGTCAATCGCGGCCTGAACCTGACCTGAGGCAATGGCGGCGATGAGAGGATCAGGCGCTTGCAGCGGTCTAGTTACCGGAACGGCTGCACGTACTGCCGTTCGCATAGTATGGAGACGGACCAGCGCTTGGCAGACCGCGACGTAGCGCTGTCGCAGTGCTGCATCATGTTGTCTGAGTGTTGCCTGGTAGCGCACGATCTGAGCCAGAACCGCAGGCTCACCTTTGGCCCTCAAGGCAGGATTGCTGAAGTGCTTGGCCTCGTGGAAGACTATGAATGGTTTACTGCCGCGGTTCTCGACGGTCACGACATCCAGCCGGTCCTGAGATCGGTCAATCGACGTGGCGCCTACCGATTGGACATCAGTGTCTGGCAGACTTTCATCAACGGAAGAGCTTGCCCGCAGCAGCGATAGTTCGACGTCGATCACTTTTGAGCTTCCGACGATCAGCGGATGCAATCCGCTCTTTTCAGCTCCAGCGAGATCGGTGGCCGAGCGGATCATGTCGGAGAGGGTCGATGGGCCAGCGTATTGCGACCAACCGATATCGGAAGGTTCAAAATGCCCGTCATCGTGAAGCTGTGCCAATACCTGCTGCTGACGGATCAGGTATTTGGTATGGGTCCAGGGAATAACTCGGCCGTCTCCGCCATCGTCGATCCGGAAGATCGAGGCACCACGATAATAGATATTGAGCGAGCTCGCTCGCACCGCAACGAACACATCGTCCCGCAGCAAAACGTCGCGCCACCACGATGGCTTCTGAGCGAGCTCGTCGAGCGCATCAAGGAAAACCCCACTCACGCGGTGGCTTGAGGGTGTCTGCTGAATGGTCATGTTGCGACATCCCACCATTCGCCATCGTTCTTGAGACTGACGGCCTGGAAATGCGCCGGAAACTGCTCCGGCTCATAAGTATGGATCGGCACCAGCATCTTCGGCTGGATCGCCTCGGCCAATCGCTTCAGATCGGGAATGCTGGCGTGGCCAGAGGTATGGGCGTGATCGAGCGGGATGCCGCGTGCGTGAAGCTCGGCGAGGAGGGCGAGGCCGCGCTCCTGTTTGAGATAGCCGTCCCATTGCGACCAGATGGCACGGGCGCCAGACTGGCAACCGGCATGATCAAGATCGCGCAGCATTGCTGGTCGGAAAAGCATCGCAGCCCGAGGCGCTAGGTCCTCAAGTCGCTCCACGAAAACGCGGTTTGCTTTGTGAGGATCCAGCAAGTCAAAGCGGCCGCTGCGCTTGATCTGAATTCGCTGATACTGCGGGACGTAGACCGCCACATTTGGCCAGTCGGACTGAGGGATATTGCTGTTGTCCGTCGCGCGAAGAATCTCGGCGGCATAAAGATCAATGATCAGCGTTCTGCCGGTGCGCTTGCAGGCTCGATACAGGCTGACCATGCGATCAATATTTTGTGCCGACGCTGCGATCAGCGCTAGGCCATCCGTCGCCTCGAACAGATCAACCAGACGCTGCTCTACTTCCATCTCGGTGGGGAAGACGTGATCGGGGCTCAGGCGTCCGAAGCTCGAGCCTTCCATCAGCATCACGTCGATGGATCGTGGAGGGTGCGCCACCAGACGTTCGAACAGCGCGGCCTTACGACCATGCGCCCGGATATCGCCGGAATAGAACAGGCGCCTGCCACCGGCTTCCACCTCCAGGGCATAAGCATCATAGGCGGAGTGATCGACCAGATGTGGCGTGACC
>JAGVII010000641.1 GCA_020056155.1 Afipia sp. | reverse complement strand
TGCTTGATCGAGGATTCGTAGCCCGCCATGTCGACGGAGAACCGCGACAGGATTTCACCGCGCTTGGTGCGCCCGAAGAAGGCGGCAGGCAGATTTTGGACATGCGAGAAAAGCCGCCCGCGGACATCTGAGATGACGGCGGCCGCCAGCCGCGCATCCCAGCGCTCATACCAGACCGCGACAATAGAGGTGATGACGCCGGCGACCGCCAGCACGGTCAGAATGGTGTAGAGCGCCTGGAAGTCTTCTTCACCGAGCGCGTCGTCGATCAGGAACTTCAGGCTGAGCGGCATGATGACGTTGAACAACGTCTCGATGAAAAGACCGATCGCGACGAAGCTGAGCCAGGTCTTGTAGTTGCGCAGTTGCGGCCAGGTGAACCGCCACAACGTTGCGAACGCACCCGCGGCCTCGCTCGCGGTATAAGCGACGAGATCCTCGTCGTCGTCATCGTCGTCGATGTCGTCCGGCTCCGGCGGCGCCGGAATATCGGCCTGAGCCGCCGCGGCAAGGCGCGCAGCTTCATCATCGAGCAGCTTGCCCGACTCTGGCTTGCTGGTATCCGGGGTGGGCGGCTTGGTCGACATCTAAAACCGTCGCTGCACGGCCAAACGGCCGCAATCACTCGTCGCAACGGCCGGATGGCCGGTGCGTCCTAGTGGAGTGGATTTGACATTCGCTACCCGGCTATTCCCGAGCGAGTGAGGCGAATGTCAAATCCAAAACTCCACTAGAAACCTATATTTGCTAGTGGTCCGTCGATTCTAACATTCGCAAAAGGGCCGCGGAAATGGGATGCGAATGTTAGAATCGGACCACTAGTGTCCTGAATCCGAAGTTCGCTTCATTTTGCAGCATCTTCCATAGCGAACTTCGGATTCAAAAGGACACCAGAAACTATAATTCTAGTGTGTTTTTGGTTCGCAAGTCCGCAAATGGACGTGCTGTAGAAATGATGCGGACTTGCGAACCACCACACTAGCGATTAGTCGTCGTCCGCAATCTTGTCAAAGAACGAATAGCGCAGGCTGTCGGCGTCCGCGTACCAGTCGCCCGGCCCCTTGTTGGCAGCGAGCGTCGCATCCCACACCGCATCGATGGTGTCGTGCCGGTGCATGGACAGATCGAAACCGTTGCTGAAGAACAGCTCGGACCATTCCCACCAGGTGCCCAGCTTCTTGACGCCGCGCAGCAGGTCGTAGCGGTCGATGATCGCCGGCATCATGTCGCTGGTGACCGAGCCGAACACGAATCCGGTCTTCACCACGCGGTTAAGCTCGCGGACGGCGCGCTTCACCTGTTTGTCAGATACATGACACAGGCTGGTTTCGAACACGAAATCGAACGCGCCTGCCTTGAACGGCAGCTTGGTGAGCGAGCCAAGCTTGTTGTACTTGCGCAGGGCCTTCGGCGTCTTGCCGTGAATATAGCGATTGTTCTCGATACCCCAGGCATCGATGCCGCGGTCGCGCAGCGCGCCGACGAGTTCACCGCTCGCCGACCCCGCAACCAGCAGCTTGTAGCCCTTGGCGCGATTCCACACGATCTTGATCAGGTTGGTCAGGTAATCCGGATCGGTGAACCTGTTCCAGACCTCGCCGTACGGGCCGAGGTTGCGATAGTAGTCGAAATAGGCGCGGTCGATCTTGTCGGACGGCACATTGCCGCTCTCGCCGCGCTCATAGCGCAGCTTGACCATCTGCGTGACGATGATGTCGGTCGCGGCGTCCGAAGAGTCCAGCAAACCGTTCAGCGTCGAATCGAACAGATAATCGCCGACCACGACGAAGCCCGGATGCTCGTGCGGCTCGGGATGATGATTGGTCATCACGTCACGCGCCGGCAGGCCGCCAGGAATGGCGTTCACCGACGACAGCCAGCGATGGATCTTGCCTTCCAGGAAATGCGCGCGTGCGTTCCCCAACGATTTAGGCAGCGACTTGATTGCCGCGTCGATCAGTTCCTTGTCGCTGAGGTTGGCGAAGGCCAGCGCATCGGAACCCGGGATCAGCCAGTTCAGCACACCGTGACGGCCGACATCGTGCCGCGCGCCTTCGACGTACACACAGCAGCCGCCGAACGCTTCGGACATCCACCACGCGCCCGGCACCTTGTCGCCCCAGAACGGTTCGTCGAACAGGATCGACACCCGCAGGTAGTGCGCGGGGCGATCGAAATAGGCGATGTGCTTCACCATCGAATGGCGCAGTAGCTCGCCGTCCCAGCGCATGGTGGTGAGCCACGAATGCGGCAGGCACATCACCACGAGGTCGTGCTCCTTGGTGATCGGTCCCTTGCCGTTCATCATGTTGATGGCGTAGCGCCCGGAGTCCGCCTTGCCGACTTTCAGCACGCGGTGGTTCAACTGGACGTCGGCCTCGATTTCGCTTTGCAGGCTGTGGATCAACTGCTCGTTGCCGTTCTGGATCGAGTAGAGGCCGATATAGCCCTCCACATCCATGACGAAGTTCTTCAGCG
>JAGVII010000083.1 GCA_020056155.1 Afipia sp. | reverse complement strand
GTTCCGCTAGCGGAGCCAGCGCCAGACAGTTTGCGCTGGACAACGCAGCCATCATCACCTGGTTCTTTGGATCGCCGGCCAGGCGCCGATATTCCGCAATGATGCCCTGGGTGCCCTGAGCTTCGTCAACATAGATCGGATTCACCGGAACGCCACCAATGCCGCCCTTGGCATTGATCTGCTCGATCATCAGGTCAGCGGCGTTCTTGCCGGGCATGCCGTAGGCGGCAGCGGGGCCTGATGTGAATGTGAAAATCCCGACTCCGAGAGAGCTTGGCTTTTCCTGCGCGGCGGCAGGACCTGCGGATGCAAGTCCGACGGTGAGCGCAAGCACAGACATGTATGTTTTTAGCTTCATAACGTACCCCTCTTGTCCAAGTTTGCTGGTTATCGAATGCAACAATGATGCCTAGGCGTCACACGGGATCGAAGTAGTGGATTTCCATAAGCAGGCAGCCGTTGATTGACTTGAACGGTCCATGCAGCGCATGCGGCGGGCGGCATGCATAAGTATTGGGCGGAAAGCTCTTGCCGCCCTCACCTTTTTCATCGTTGCCGACAATCAAGTCGCCAGAGACGAGATAAACCTCTTCCCAGTATTCGTGAGAGAATGGCGCCGTGGTGTATACGCCGGGTTCGAAGCGCAGCAGCCGCGTGCGCGTCCCTCGCCTGTTCTCCTCGTCCAGCCCGCCGGAGAGGATCTTCTGCTGGATTCCTGCCGGATAACCCGCCGGGACTTCCCAGCCGGTGCTCATATCCAGCGTGTAGAATTCATCGTGCTTCTTGTTGACCGGCATTTTTTCGATCTCCTTGTTCAGTAGTCAGGCAGCCTTGCTGGGGGAAGCTGAAGCGCCAGCCAGATCATAAGAATCGAGCATGCGCTGAACGAGCGCGTCGGAGCCTGCCCAGTCGTAGGTGCGATAGGAGTGGCCCTTGGTTACGAAGGTCGCGCCCGCGTAAAACATCTCATACTGCTGGTGGCGCGAACCGAATTCAGAACCGACTGCGTCCCAGGCAAGCTTGTAGAACTTCACCCTGTCGTGCGAGTTCGCTTTCGGGGACTGCTGCGTCTTCTCGATAAGGCCTGCAATTTCCGGATTTGCAAAGTCAGCTACCGATGACGGCAGCATGATCATTCCGCCACCAGCCAGTTCGCGCAGCGTATTGACAATGTGAGAGTAGAGCTGTTGCGTGAGGACCTGCGCCGCATAAAGCGTATGACGATGCGGAATGAAATAGGGACCGATATGGGAGCCCTTGGCTTCCATTGCTGCAACCAGCGCATCAACCATCCCGGTTTCAGCAGCAAGTTGCCCCAGCATCTCACGAACCTGCGGGAATTGCGTTACGCCATTCGTTTCCGCGGTGCGATGGGCCAAACCGGCAAGGAACTTGAGCTTGACGCTCAATCGAACCATCGCCTGATAGTTCTGATACACATGGCAAGGCGTCGCGTGAAACTGCTTCTGGCACATTTCGACGTTGCCTTCGACGAAAACGCGATCCCATGGCACCTTCACATCGTCGAAGTAGAGGACCGAGTCGTTTTCATCGAACCGGCTCGACAGCGGGTTGTCGAAGATGGCCCCGGCGGCATCCTCATAGGATTTCCGCGAAAGCATCTTGAGACCTTTCGTGTTCATCGGAATCGCGAACGACATCGCATATCGTTCTTCGCCCGCACGCATCGGCTGGATCGTCGTAACGAAAACCTCATCGGCAACGACGCCGCCCGTGGCCAGCATCTTCGCGCCGCGGATCGTAATTCCCTCCGCGTCGCGATCGACAACGCCTGCAGTCAGGAAAGGATCGGCCTGTTCGGCGGCGCCCTTCGATCGATCCGCCTGCGGATTGATGATGACGTAAGTGAGATAGAGATCATTGTCGCGCGCATAGCGATAGTAGGATTCGAGAGCCCCCGCACGCGCAGGATCATAGGCCTTGAACACATCGAGGCCCATGTAGAGGCCGGAAATGCAGGATGCGACATGGTCGGGCGCGCGGCCCATGAATCCGGCATGCAGCGACGCCCACGCTTCAAGAGCCTTACGCCGGTCCACAAGTTCCGCATAGGACGTCGGCAACTGCCAGATGCGATTGGCGCGCTCGCCGTTATTGTCGAACGTCATCAGCTCCTGATTGGCGGGAGCGTTGGCGAAGTCGAACAGGCCTGCCATGGATGCCGCGACGTTGCGGAAGGCATGATGAGCCGTCACGTCACCGACGGATTCACCATTGATGTAGATGGTACGGCCATCCTTCAGGCTCGACAGATAGTCATTTGCTGAGCGCATCATGAATCCTCCGATTTTATTAGTAGTGGATAGGCAGCGGCCAGGTCGGCTCGCGCTCGGTTTCGTCGATGAGGTCGCGGTAACGGCCGCGAAAGAAAATCAGCGGTGTCGGCGCTTCGGAGTGGACCGTATGGCGAACGACGCGGACGACGAAAATGACGTGATCGCCGCCGTCGTAGTTTGCATAGGGCTCGCATTCAAAATGAGCGAGCGCACCGGAGATCAAAGGCGCCTCGGCATGACCGACGCTGGTCTTTACCTGGTCCCACTTGTTGGCCAGGGCACGCGCGAACTTGTTGGAAATATCTTCCTGCTCGCGGGCCAATACATTGACGGCGAAGCCCTTGGCTTCCTGCATCGCAGGCAGACTCAGGGCTTTGCGATCGACGCTGAAAAGAACGAGTGGCGGGTCGACAGAAACCGAATTGAACGAGCTCATGGTCATGCCGACAAGCTCATCTCCCTTCCCGCGCGCGGTCACGACCGCCACACCGGTTGCGAATTCCCCTAGAGCTCGCCTGAAAGCACGGACTTCCATGAAATACTCACCCTATAAACGATCCAGCCCTTTTTATCTTTGTTGTTTAGCTTTATGACAAAGCTATTATCCCTTGTCAATCGGTTCGGAGCAGCCGATACGTGGCTTGTTTCTCCCGCTGTGGTAAGCTTATGGAAATTAAAGAGAATGAGAGGCTTGCGGTGCTTGACGTACTGTTGACAGCGTCGAAACCTGAACTCCTCGACGGAGATGGCGACCAAACGTTCCGCGGTCTTCTGTATGATTATTTCGCCTTCGGCCGCAGCCTGGAGGCCGCTCGGGCGAAGTTCGCGAGCTACGTCGACCTGTCGCCGACGCAATATCTGATCCTGATCGCGATAGCGCACTCGACGCTGGATGAGCCCATGGGGATCAACCAGATTGCCACGCGTCTGTATCTGAGCGGGGCTTTTGTTACCATCGAGGTGAACAAGCTGGTCTCTAACGGACTCATTGAGAAGAGCACCCATCCAAGCGATGGCCGCCGTGTGCAACTGGCCGTCACAGATGAGGGCGTGAAACGATTGACTCGATTGGCTGCGTTTCAGCGCCCGATCAACGACGCACTCTTCGGAACGCTCACGCGCGACGAATTCAAAGTGTTGTCGCAGCTTCTTGCCCGTCTCGCGGCCGGCGGCGATCAGGCCGTCAAGCTGGCGGAACACATCGCTGCGACAATCGATCATGATACGCTGCAGGACCCGGCACCTGCCGCGAAGGCTACGGCGCGAAAAGCAAAGAACGCAAGACGCTAGGCCCGCTTCCCTCGCGGGCCTCAATGGGCGTTCGTTTCTTCACCGCGAATTCGCTGATTGATCTGTGATCTGGATCACATACCCTTATCCGGACCTCGGCTATTGAAGCGGCTTCCTTCATGGGAGGCTCTCATGCGAACCCCAATGGGAAAAGCCCATCTGGACATCGCTAGCCGACGGAACTGGACCGTATGTTGGCGATGGTCGATTTCGATATTGGCTGCGGAATTTGCTCTTGTCGTCGCCTTGGTCGGATTCGCCATCGGGTCCCGGCCGGACTCGCGAGTCAAATCCGAGCGCGCGCAAGTGCAACAGGCGCAACAGCAAAGACCGGGCGCAAGCCGCAAAGCGTGTCCGCTCGTTGATCTTCGAAAAACGCAGGAACTCTAGCGATCAATCCTGCGAGCGCTCCGCCATGACCTTCAACGACTCCACATCGATCACAGTAATCGAGCCGCGTTGAAGACGAACGAGCTTGCGCTCGGCCCACTCATGCAGTTGCTTGTTGACGCTTTCTCTCGACATGCCGAGCATCTCGCCAATCTCCTGCTGCGTGATAGCTATTTTCCTATCCGAGGCAGCGCCCGGCCGATCGATCAGACGCATGAGCGCCTTGGCCAGCTTGCCCGACAACTCAGGAAATATGACTTGCTCAACATGATCGCTGATCCAGCGCAACCGGACACAAAGCAGTTCAATCAGCTTTGTTGCGAGTGCCGGTTGGGACGCCAGCAAGGACATAAAATCCCTCCGATCGATAACGAACAACTCGCAATCCGAATTTGCGATAGCGTCGGCAGTCCTGGCGAGTCCGTCGAGGACCGCTATTTCGCCGAACATTTCTCCAGCATCGACCATGTTGAAGATGGCCCCTCGGCCGTCAGCGGACGATACGCCGATTTTCACCGTGCCCCCGATAATGAAGAAGAGGCTTTGGCCAGGATCCCCTTTTGCGAAGATTGTTGCTCCACGCTTGAAGGTTCTCTTTCTGGCGTAACGGCACAGTTGATCCAACGCACCGCTTTCAAGATCGCGAAACAGGGGATGGCGGCGCAAGACATTCGTCTTATCGCCGGCGGTGCGGGCTGCTCTTGGTCCATCGTTCTGAAGCATCAGTGAACGGCCCCGGTTGCAAAACGAAGGAATGTATTCCTGCCCAGAGGAGCTTACTTCAGGGGAAAACGGGCAGCAATTTCGGCGAGATTCCAACCGGTTGACACTGCGGAGCTGCAAAATCCTCACCCATAAGAAGTATCCTTTTCGCCTGCTCGGCGTTTCTGAACTTCCGACCCGCCGTCAAAGGGCCCGTCCGTCTTGCTATTGCCAAAGGAAACCTTAACCTAGCCTGGGCCCAGTAATTGCGGGCTGCCATGAGCATAGGGCAGCGTAGCTTGGTTGGCAGCACAAATCATCGCTGTAACTACTGCGGTTTCGTTATGGAACCGAGGGCCCGGTTTTGCGGCGGATGTGGGCGCCCAAGGGCCCGCTCCAGCGAAACAGCGTCGCACGCGCTTTCCTTTTTACAATCCAGCATACCCGCTGACCTCGCAGACCGCATCTTGCGCTCCGGCGGAGCAATGCTGGGCGAGCGCAAACACGTCACCGTCGTCTTTGCAGATGTCCGCGATTCAACCGCCCTCATCGATCAGCTCGACCCCGAGGAAGCGCTTCAGATCCTCGGTCCCGTCCTCAAGAATTTGATGGACGCGGTCCATCATCACGAAGGCTTCGTGAACCAGACACTTGGCGACGGAATCATGGCGCTGTTCGGTGCTCCTATCGCGAGGGAAGATCATGCGGTTCAGGCGTGCAGCGCGGCACTTGCGATGCGAACCGCCGTCGACGAGCTTAATCGCACAACCGGGAGAGACATCGCCATCCGGATCGGCATGAATTCCGGAGAGGTCGTCATCCATTCGATTGGCAATAATCTCGCGATGAACTATGACGCTGTTGGAAAGAGCGTTCATCTGGCCGCACGGCTGGAGGAGATTGCCAGGCCCGGCAAGATCATGCTTTCCGCGGCAACCCATGATCTTGCCAGAGGCTTCGTAACAGTCCGGCCGCACGGATTCGCAAACGTAAAGGGCGTCTCGGAAGCCGTTGAAATTTTCGAGCTGACCGCAATGCGGATACGGACCCGGTGGCAGGTCAGATCCGCGCGAGGCCTCAGCGTCCTCGTTGGCCGTCAGAACGAATTGCGCAGCCTGCGAACCGCGCTTGAAGATGCGGCTGCGGGGAACGGGCAATCGCTGACCATCATCGGCGCGGCAGGACTGGGAAAATCCCGGCTGATACACGATTTCATCCGGAACCTGTCTGATGAGTGGACCGTGCTCGAGACTGCTTGCCCTTCGCAACGGACGAGTTCGAGCTACTATCCAATCAGCATTCTGATCCGAGCCATATTTGAGATCGGCGCTGACGACAATCCGGAGATCGTAATCGATCGCGTCAAGGACGGGATCAATCGACTGGACCGCACACTCTCGGCGTTCCTGCCCTCAATTCTCTCGCTACTGGATATCAGCGCGGACGATCAAGACTGGAAAAAGCTGGAGCCATCGGAAAAGCGGCTCAGGACGGCCGAAGCCGTAAGGTCGCTCGTCCTTCGCCTCGCTCAGTCAAAACCCCTCGTGATCCTGATCGAGGACCTGCATTGGAGTGATG
>JAGVII010000109.1 GCA_020056155.1 Afipia sp. | reverse complement strand
CCCGCCTCAGGACGTTTCGAGCCGGGTCATCGTTCTGAAAGTCGCCGAAGGCAAGATTGGTCGACTGCGCGTGACAAATTCGCGGTTCTTCGACCTTGAAAAAATCAAGCGCGGCGCTCCGTCCTTGAAGGAGGGCGAAGTCCCGAACTTCAATGATGTCACCAAGGACATCATCGCGCTCAATCAGTGGCCCGATCGCAGAATTACGCCGGCGTTGAGAGCAGGCGTCACGCCAGGGACCGTCGACGTCGATCTCAATGTCGAGGATAAGTTTCCGCTGCACGGAAATCTTGAATACAACAACCGGCAGTCTCCGAATACGACACCGACACGCCTCAACGCGACGGTGAAGTACGACAATCTGTGGCAGCTAGGCCATTCGTTGAGCTTCACTTATCAGGTTGCTCCCGAGCGAAAGGATGACGCCGAGGTATTTTCCGGGTCGTATCTCGCGCGCATCACGGATTGGACGAGCTTTCTTGTCTACGGCGTCAGTTCCAAGAGCGATGTTGCGACCATCGGCGGCATGAATGTGGTCGGTCCGGGCCAGATCGTCGGTGGTCGATTTGTTGTGACGTTGCCGGCACGCGAGCAGTTCTTCCATTCGCTGTCATTTGGGGTCGACTACAAGAGTTTCGGCCAAACCGTCCAAATGGACACCAATAGTTTCAGCACACCGATCACGTACTATCCATTGAATGCGACATACGGCGCGACGTGGCAGGGGGATGGCTGGCTGACGCAATTCAATCTCAGCGCGACCGGAAACATCCGGGGGCTGGGAAGTCAGTATGAGGAATTCGACGCCAAGCGATACAACGCGAATTCGAGCTTCGTCCATATCAACGCCGACCTGTCTCACACTCAAGATCTTCTGAACGGCTATCAGCTCTTCGGGCGCGTCAAGACCCAGTGGTCCGATGGTCCGCTCATATCGAGCGAGCAATTCAGCCTGGGCGGTCTCGATACGGTGCGCGGCTATTTTGAATCCGCTGCCCTTGGCGACAACGCCGCGGCCGCGACGCTCGAGTTTCGTTCTCCCGATATCGGCGCGTGGCTGCAAAGCAATCTGAAAGATGAAACCGGCGAGGGCCAGCCGCGGTTCACCACGTTCAATGAATGGCGTCTGTTGGCCTTCGTTGATGGGGGCACAGCGCGAATTTACGACCCGCTGGAGGAGCAAACGTCGCGCTTCGACATGTGGAGCTACGGCTTCGGTACGAAATTCAGGGTCTTTGATCGCTTCAACGGGATGATCGCCGTCGCGACTCCGATGATCGACCAGGGGACGACGAAGAAGAATTCGCACCGCGTGTTGTTCAGCGTTGGCGGAGATTTCTGATGACTGGGGGTCAATTCATCATGTCCTGTGGAAGAAAACTAGCAAGAATGCTAACCGGCGGTGTTGCCGGTGGCGTGAAGGTTCTGCGCTTTGCGCTCGCTCTAGCGTTGGCGACCGGCGCGCTTACGGGCTCCGCCCACGCCTGGTGGAATCAAGATTGGTCGATGCGCAAGCAGATCACCGTCGACACCAGCTCGACGGGTGCCAACATTACCGATCCCATCGGAAGCGTTCCTCTCCTGCTACGTCTGCACGTCGGCAATTTTCGCTTCGCATCCGCAAAGCCGGACGGAAGCGATTTGCGCTTTGTGGCCGGTGACGACAAGACACCGCTGAAGCACCACATCGAGAAATTCGATTCTTTGCTCGGTGAGGCGCTCGTTTGGGTGAATGTCCCAAACCTGCAGCCGGGGTCGAAGACCGACGTCTGGCTCTACTACGGCAATCAAAAAATTGGCGCCGCGAACGATGCAAAGGCGACTTACGATCCCGACACGCTGCTCGTTTACCATTTTGGGGAGCGCGGCACGCCCTCGCTCGATTCGACCGTGTGGGCGAACAATGCGCAGAGTGTCGCGCAGCCCGCTGATGGCGCGATCATCGGATCGGGCCTGCGTCTGACAGGTGTCGCTCCCCTGACTCTGCCGGCGTCGTCGTCCTTGGCAATCGCCGCAAATGCACCGCTGACCTGGTCTGTTTGGAACAAGCCGGCGACGCTGCAACCGAGCGCAGTGATTTACAGCCGGCGTGATGCCGCAACCTCCAGCGGTTTTGTCATCGGCCTCGACAACGGCGTGCCCTTTGTCGAAGTCATCAATGCTGG
>JAGVII010000833.1 GCA_020056155.1 Afipia sp. | reverse complement strand
TACGCATTGCTGCCGCTGGTCAACGGACCGGATGGGACCGATCGCCTGACCGACCAGATCAAGGCCCTTCGCCGCTCGCTCGCCACCGAGATGGGTTTCGTGATGCCCGCCGTGCGCATTCTCGACAACGTCCAGCTCGAAGCGAACACCTACGTCATCAAGATCAAGGAGGTCGATGCCGGGACCGGGCGCATCTGGGCGAACCAGTTCATGGTCATGGACCCGGCCGGCAACCAGGTCACCATGCCGGGCACTCATACCACGGAGCCGACATTCGGATTGCCGGCAACCTGGGTCGATGCATCACTCAAGGAAGAGGCCTCGCTCAAGGGCTACACGGTGGTGGATTCCGCGACCGTCCTGTCCACGCATCTCACCGAACTGCTCAAGGGCAACATGTCGGATCTGCTGTCCTACGGCGAGGTCCAGAAACTGCTCAGAGACCTGCCGAAGGAACAGGGCGAACTGGTCAAGGACATCGTGCCGAACCAGATCACGGGGTCCGGTATCCAGCGCGTCCTGCAACTCTTGCTGGCCGAGCGCATCTCGATCCGCGACCTCTCCACGATCCTTGAAGGCATCGCCGACGGGCTCGCCTTCTCACGCAATCCATCGACGCTCGCCGAGCACGTGCGTGCCCGGCTGGCGCGGCAGATTTGCGCGCAAAACACATCGATGAACGGTTATCTCCCGCTGATCGCCCTCAGTGCGAAATGGGAGCAGGCCTTCGCCGAGTCCCTGATCGGCACCGGCGAGGAACGCAGCCTCGCGATGCAGCCGTCGAAACTGTCGGAATTCATGACCGTCGTGCGCGACCGTTTCGAGCAGGCCGCACGCGAAGGCGAAGCTCCGGTACTGGTGACATCGGCTGCGATCCGGCCATTCGTGCGCTCCCTGGTGGAGCGTTTCCGGGCCCAGACGACTGTCTTGTCACAATCGGAAATCCATCCCCGGGCGCGCCTGAAAACGGTCGGCAGCATCTGACCTGGCGCCGGATTCCCGTAAATGCGCCTGCGGCAAAATGGTCACAGACAAGCTTTTCATGAAAAATTGGAAATCTTCACAGGCAGGCCCACCCCCACTGAAACCTGCAAATATCTGAAAATATTAGATTATTTTTGAGTGATTTATGGACCTCTCGGAAGTTCAAGACATTTCACTCGTTTGTGAACGGTGCTTGGAAACGAATCCCTGCCAATTACGTTCTTATCACGTGGGGCTTTGAACCCGCGGGCATGCGGACAAGACGAATGTCCGAATGCATCAAAAGGCGGCGGGAGGTTTGTATGAACCATTCGTTTTACAGTGCGGACCGTATGACACATTTGAAGATCGTCGTCGTGGCGCTTGTCGCTGCAATCGGCGTCGCCGGTTTCAGCATTTCCGCGCGCCTTTCTGACAACGGCCTCACCCAGACCGCTCGCGCCACCGGTCCGGCGATCAAGGCAAACAAAGCAGTTGTGCTGACCAGTTCGGATCAATCAGCGATCCGCTAAAAGAAGGATTATCGAATTCACAAGGCTCTCTTCCCCGCCCCCCGAAGTCGCCTTGTGATTGCTCAGAAGACCCCAAGTCTGAGACCAGAAAACGCCCGCTCCCCACGGGCGTTTTTTGTTGTGCGCATTCCGGAATGTCAGCGCGGCAACGCAGAGGCCGGAAGCGCGGGCACGCTCTCAACCAGCTTGCCGGTGTAAACGATCGGCCCCGTGGCCACCCCGGTCGGTGATCCGCCTTCGGGCTCGATGGTCACCGCATACGTGGCCTTGTTGATCGTATCGGTATCGTAAGCCGACAATGCTGGGCGGATCGTAAAATCACTTCCGCCGATGACACCAAGCGAGCGCGGCCGCTGCAACTTGTCCGACACCAGCCAAAGCTCAAAGCTCTTGCCGGGCTCAGGTGTCGCGCCAACCCTGCGGACGGTGAAATTCTTCGTTACGGTATCCACCGTCAAGATGAAGGCTGGCGCCGCAGCGTTCTGCTGAAGCACGGCAACGAACTGCGCGGCCGGCGCGGGCGCAGGCGCTTTGAGTTCAACAACCTGAATCTGCGGCTTGACCCGCAGCCTCTCCGGTAACAAATCGGGACGGTACGCCTGAAGCGCGATCACACCCGCCAGCGACGCGGCAACCGCCGTCATCACCCACCCGAACGTCTGTCCGCTCTTGCGGCCGGCCAATGGAACGACGTTCGACGGCTCAACGGCGGCCGGCTCGGGAACGATCTCAGGCATCTCTGCCGCGACGGGAGTTTCTGCCGCTGCTTCCGTCGATGCAGGTGTAACGGCAGCTGAGTCAGGACGAGCGGATTCGGGAGTGACGGCGGATTCCGGCACAGGGCCGGACTGCTCCGGTTGTTCAGATGGCTGTGTTTGCGCGACAACCGTGCTTGCCTGTTCCGGCTGCTCTGCGACGGGCTCAGGCTTGGGTTCTTCGACAACGACAGGTTGAGGTCCCACCAGACCGAGGGCTGCGCTGATGTTGTCCCACAGATGCGGCGGTGGCTCGACCGGCGCGACCATCTGGTGCAACGGGCTCAGCTTGCGATCCCACGCATCGACCACTTCCATGAAGCCGTGATCGACAATCATCATGGTTTCGACAAGCGCGCGTTCATCGGCACTGAGGGTACCGAGCGCGTATTCCGCGGCAAGCGCGATATGGTCTTCGCTGTAGTTCATCTCATGCCAATCGCAATCATCCCAGACCAAGACATCCACGAATTTCGATCATACTTCGCCGCAGCCACGTCTTCACCGTGTTCAGCGGCGTATTGAACTTCTCCGAGAGCTGTTCGCGGCTCCAGCCATTGTAGTAAGCCAGCAAAACCATCTTCTGCCTCTCAGGGTCGAGCAATCCAACGCACTCCAGAATTCGCTTCAACTCTTCGGTCATTTCCTTCCGCGCCAGCGGATCAGGCGTGTCGGATGCCACCTCCATGGCGGCCGGCTCGTCTTCAAGCGACGCCTCGCTGCGTTTACGGACGACATCGATGGCCCGGTTGCGGGCAATGGAAACCATCCAGGTGATCGGAGACGCGAGCGACGGATTGAACTGTCCGGCGCTATGCCAGATCTTGACGTAGGCTTCCTGGACAACTTCCTCCGCCAGATCCTGACGTCTCAAGATACGGAGCGCCACGCCAAAGAGTTTCGCCCGAGTAGCGGCGTAAAGGCGTTCAAATGCCGCCTCATCCCCTTTCGCAACCGATGCGAGCAGCCAGATCAATTCAGCCGGCGTCAGCATTAAATTCCCTCAAAAAATTCGTCGCTCGAATCTTACCCGGCCGACCCAAAAATCGAAGCCCGCGATGTGGCCATGTCCTATCACATCTTGCCCGTATCCGGTCCAGCAGAACCGGAGCAGCCCCGAAGCACGAAAAAGCAAAACCCGGGCATTGCGGCCCGGGCTTCATATCACCGAAACATATCACGAAAACCAGTGCTTTTGCAGCCGAACCAGCGACCGGTGGCACAGACATACCAGCGCGTTCACAGGGCGCGCGGTTCCGCCCTCAGGCCATCGCTCCAATCCGCGAACGCATCAAACCGATGCTGTCGAGATCGGCCTGCTCGCGGGCGCTTTCCTCGGCACGTTCACGCGCCTGATCGCGCTCATCGAGAAGCTCAACCTTTTTGAGTTCCTCGAACGCCTCGCCGAGCACCGCCTTGGCGTCTTCGAGCTGAACACGCAATTCGTCCGCCGAGCGCGTCAGGTTTTCACGGCGCTGGATGGCAGCCTTGGCATAGGTAGGATAAGCGAAGTGCGTGGGATCGTTGATGCCAGCGCGCTCCTGCTCATGCTGGATCTCGCGCTCCAGATCGACCGACATACGCTGGAAGTCAGCGATCATGCCTTCGATCTGCGCAACCCTTCGGCGCTTCTCATCGACCTGAAATTTTTTCAGGCGGATCAGCGTTTCACGTGACTTCATCGACTCGTACTCCCCAGAAGTCCCAATCAGAAACCGGGACGGAACCGGCACCCCCCCAAGGGCCCCTCCGGTCAAACACAGATGGCGGGATCATGGCGCGACAAAGTTAGCGTTCCGTTTCCAAGGTTTGCAGGATTTGCTCCAATCGCCGGTATCCCTCCCCGATCCCGGTGGCCTCATCCTTGGCCTGGCGCAGGAACGCTTCCAGCGGCTCGTGCAGCCGGATCGCCTCATCGACTTCGGGGCTCGACCCGGCTCGATAGGCCCCCAGCCGGATCAGTTCCTCCATGTCGGCATAGGTCGCCATGACCTGCCGGGCGCGGGTCACGCTGGGAAGAAAGGCGGGATCGGCGGACCGCGGCATGGTGCGGGAGACCGACTTCAGGATGTTGATGGCCGGATAGCGTCCGCGCTCGGCGATCGAGCGCTGCATAACGATATGGCCGTCGAGGATACCGCGCACCGCGTCGGCGACCGGCTCGTTGTGATCGTCGCCGTCCACCAGCACCGTGAAGATGCCGGTGATGGTGCCCTCGCCCAGCCCCGGCCCCGCCCGCTCCAGGAGTTTCGGCAGTTCGGTGAACACCGTCGGCGTGTAACCCTTGGCTGTTGGCGGCTCGCCGGCAGAGAGGCCGATTTCACGCTGCGCCATGGCAAAGCGCGTCACCGAATCCATCATGCACATGACGTCCTTGTCTTCGTCGCGGAAATATTCCGCGATCGCCAGGGTCAGGTAAGCCGCCTGCCGCCGCATCAATGCGGGCTCGTCGGACGTTGCCACCACCACCACAGAACGCGCCAATCCCTCCTCGCCCAGATCGTCCTGCAGGAACTCCTGCACCTCGCGACCGCGCTCGCCGATCAGGCCGATCACCGAGACATCCGCATCGACGTTGCGCGCCAGCATCGACAGCAGCACCGACTTGCCGACGCCGGAGCCGGCGAAGATGCCCATGCGCTGGCCGCGGCAGCAGGTCAGGAACGTATTGAGCGATCGTACGCCCAGATCCAGCGGCGCTCCCACGCGCTTGCGAGAGTGCGCCGGCGGCGGAGCGTTGCGATAGGACATCGGCGACGGACCTTGAGTCAGAGGTCCCTTGCCGTCGATCGGCTCGCCCATCGCGTTGATGACGCGCCC
>JAGVII010000293.1 GCA_020056155.1 Afipia sp. | reverse complement strand
TGAAGGCGTATGTTCTCTTTTTGTTCCTCAAGAGTCAAGGCGACAATCGTCAAGCAAGCATGACGCAACCCGCGTCATGGCACGATGCATCGCTGCGTCACGCCGCGCGCAACATCACCCATGCAGAAAGCCCGGAGCGTGGGCTCCGGGCCTTGCACATGGTCGTGCTTTCAAGTGGTCGTGTTGATCCGCGAATCGCGCGTCCCGTTACCAGGGATTGTACGGATTCATATCGACCGGGTTCGGATCGTTGCTGTGATTGCGCTGATAGGCGCGCGCGCGATAGTAGGTCGGCCCGTAAACCGGCTCGGAATAATAGACCGGCCCGCCGTAACCATAGGCCGGCTCGCCGTAATAGGCCGGGCCGCCGTAGTAGTTGTACGAGTTCGCGGCGGCTGCGCCTGCGATGAGCGCGCCGGCAGCGATGCCGAATCCGATCGCGGCGCCACGTCCGCCGCGAGCCTCGGCGGCGGGGGCGGACATCACAGCGACGGTGGCGACGGTCGCCAACGCAATTGCAAGGTTTTTGGCAACGGCAATCTTTTTCATGACCTGAATCCTTTCGTGATCGTGCCAGACAACCGGCGAGGCCGAAGATGGTTCCGGCGGTGCGGCGGACGGCAACCTGCCGGAAATAAGATGAACGGCGGTGGAACGAAACCGCTGCCCTGGTTTTGTCTTTTTTTGACGGGGCCTGAGGGCAAAGAGGGCAAAGCCATGAAGCTTATCGACAAGATCGCGGAAGACCGTCCGCTGCGCTATGCCTTCGCCGGGCTGGCGGTCGTGCTGATGTTCGGCATGGTGCTGAACTGAACCAGCGCGCGCCTGCGGCGTTGATGCAGCAGGGGCTTTGCGGCTTTCAGGACCAGTCGTCTTCAAAGCCAGTCGTCTTCCGGACATGCGTCCGAAGGAGCCGTTCATGCCCTATGCGCTTTTTGTCGAGGACCACCAGATCAGCCGCGCCCTGCCGACCGAGCACGACGTCTGGCACTATGCCGACGACGCCGGCCTTGTGGTGGATTCGCTGATTCAGGATTCGACCGGCAAGCCCGAGCGCGTGCTCGAGCAGGGCTACAGCATCCGCCAGGCCGAACCGGAAGAGACGCTTCCGCTGCCGGGGCTGGAGATGCCCAAGCGTGTGGCGTGAAACCCCACGCACGCTCAAGGAATTTGCGCCGAGTGTGCAAAAGCGGACAGACGCGGGCTGCGTCGCCGTGATGACGTTAAATACGTAGGCCGTGCGTCTGGAGCGTTGCGTGAATCACAAGAACAGAATCTGGACGGCGGAAGATGAAGACCTGCTGCGCGATCACGCGCGCAACGGCATGCGGGTGAATCATATCGCGCTGGCGCTCGACCGGAATATGGGCACGGTCATCGCCAAGATGTTTCAGCTCGGGCTGGCGATCCCGAGGGCGCGAACGGGCGAGCGGGAGTAGGCGGGCGGCTCAGCGCGAATCCCTGCTGCCTTCATTGGGACAACAGGTCTCGGTCGCGTGAGGCCTGAGTTTCGTACAAGGAAGCTTCGGCCTCAAAACAAAATTGACAAAACAGATTTGTAGCGTATAAGCTACAGATGGTTTCGGTGGGAAGAACCGATGAATTTGATCGTTGGCTGAAGGCACTGCGTGACCTGAGAGCCAGATCAAAGATCCTGTCCCGGATCGATCGGCTGTCCCTTGGAAATCCCGGTGATGTTGCCCCTGTCGGCGACGGCGTGAGCGAGATGAGAATTCATCACGGCGCAGGTTACAGGGTTTATTACATTCAGCGGGGCGAGGACTATGTCGTCCTGCTCTGCGGTGGCGATAAGGACTCGCAGGCGTCCGATATCGCCGCAGCCAAAAAACTGGCGCGTGAGCTGGAGGATTGAACAATGGCAAAAATCAAACCGTTCGATTCAGCCGAGTATCTCGATAGCCCCGAAATGATCGCGGCCTATCTGACCGAGGCTTTGGAGTCGGAAGACATTGCCACTGTGACAATGGCGATCGGTGCGGTGGCGCGCGCGCACGGGATGGCCGCTGTCGCGGAAAAGGCGGGCGTCTCCCGCGAAAACCTCTATCGTGCGCTCGGCGGAGACGCCAAACCCGAGTTCGGCACCGTGATGAAGGTGCTTCATGCACTGGGCATAAACCTGGTGGCCCAGCCTCAGGGAAAAGCCGCTTGAACAAAAGCCCGCGAATTTAAGCGGGCTTTTCGTTACCTTCGGTGGCAACTTAAGCGCTCTTAAGCATCGCGTAGAAACGGCTCTCGTGACCCTATTTGGCACGACGATCGAGTCAATATGCAGCGCCGTGTATCCGCCCGCCGGAGGAGGCAAATAGTTGATGCCGCATTCAAAATACTGCTTCGAGACGAAGATCAATTGTCGGGTTGATGCTCATTGAAGAAATTAACAAGCGCTCGGGCACTAAGGCTAGCATCTACAAGGCCGCGAAAGTACATATTCTTCGATCTCAGCAGTGGTTTAAATTCGCTCCGCCAATGACCTTTACGTCCCAACGCCCTGTCCTCTAAGCATTCCGTATAATTGCGCTGCCACTCCCATGCGAGGAAATCGGCAGCGCATAGCAATGGTTCGTTAGAGGGCGAAGTGAAGCCATGCCCGCTCAACTTCAAATTTTTCTTTGAGCGTTCATTTTTTTCCAAATCATAGAGGAACTTCTCGGCTTCCGTTTGTCTGTCGCATCCTGCCTCAAACAAATAAATCACGTCAGATTCTGGCCATTTATGCTTCACGACGTCCCTAACCATGCTGATGCAATGCAAGAGGCAAGCGCTATATGGACTTCCGACTCGTTTAACGATCTCCGCCTGGTTGATCTTCTGCCATAACTCCCAATCTTTGCGCTCAATGAACGCCACGAAACCCGCCAACTTCGTATCCGCGATAATTTCAGCGAGATCGTGCATCAACAACATTCGAACGGGGTCAGGCCAGCCCTCAAACTCTTCTCGACCCCACACACAATCCACAGCGTGAAAAGGCCGCTTAAGATCGCGGGTCTTCTTCTTCCAAGAATCTTCAAACTGATTGATTCCGGCTTCATCATAGAGGAATCCCGCCACCCCAATAATAGGGTGACCCGCGTGTGTGCCGGTCTCGTCAAAAAATGCCTTTAAAGCCAATCCTAAGCCGTCCTTCCAAAAAAACGAAAGGACCGAGGCGTTAGCTGCCCGCTCCCCACGCTATTCACGATAGCACCGAGTCGGGCCGAGTACGGCATCTCTAACGATAGGAAATTATTCCTTGACATTCTTTCCCACCTGATCCATCCTCGCGCCATCCCGCCTCACTTGAGGGGCGTGTCCTAGGACGCTTCGATGCGCGGGGCGGGATGCGGCGCCCGCGCGCGCGAGGAGGGACGTCCTTCTCCGCTCCCGGGAGGCCTCGGGTCACCGTCCGGGCTCACTACGGAGCTCTGCCGTTCGCGGCTGGACGAGGTGAGGACGAAGGCGGCGAAAGCCGGCCGGATCAGGGGTCGATACTCTCCCCCATCCTCACCCGGAAGTACGGTCCCGAGGACAGAAATCGCCGCGGCGGAGCGCTGAAAGGCGTTTCGCGGCCAGCCTCTCGTGGCGACACGAAGCCGGCCGCGCACTTAACTCACAAGGCGCGTCTTTCGGCGCTCCTCCTCCCTCTCTTCAAAGAGAGGCGGCACACGGTTTGAAGACATCGCTGGACGGGCATCCGCGTTTTTCACGCGGGAAAGCGATCACGCACGCGCAAAAATCAGGAAAGGAGACAGGCATGGGCAAGACAACAAGAGAGGCGGCACAACAGACGACGAAAAACACCGATGACGCGCAGGACGAACTCATCGAGATGTCCGACGAGACGCGCGACTATCTTTTGTCCGACGCCGGCGTTGAGCGCATCATGCGCGGGTTGTCGGACTCTTACGAGAACTGGCGCGACTGTCCGGTGAAGCGTTGTCGCCGCGCGCGCCGTTGCCAGGGACCCGACATGGTGTGTCAGCTCAAGGAGCCGCGGCTCAACGCGCCGCCGGAGGAGATCGCGCGCATCAACGATCGCATGCGGCAGATCGCCCTGCGGCGGTTGGAACGGCTCGGTGTCTGGTGACGGGCTGCATGACCATGGGCGCGCTGTGGCGCAGCGCCTCAACGGATGTCGAGGATTTCCAGTTCGTGCTCGCCGGCGCGCACGGTGTCGCCGGCGCTCTTGCCGAACAGCGCGCGCGCCAGCGGCGCGACATGCGACAGCGTGCCCTTCGCCGGATCGGCTTCGTCCTCGCCGACGATGCGGAAGGTCTGTTCGCGGCCGTCGTCGCGCTTCAGCTTCACGGTGTGGCCGAAGCGGACCTGCGAGGTGTCGTCGTTGGGCGCGACCACATGCGCGGTTCCGCG
>JAGVII010000189.1 GCA_020056155.1 Afipia sp. | reverse complement strand
CGTTCCGTTGAACGACGCGAAGTTGCCAGAGGTGGACGAGGCCGGGCCGATGACAGCGCCGACGAGATTTGCCTGAACGATATTCCACGATGCGCCAACGGTCGCTTGGTTGCCCGACGCGGTGCTGTCCGTGATGCAAAGCAACGTGTCGCCGACGTCGACGGTCGTGCCGGACGCGCCGCCGATCTTGCCAGCGACGGAAACTTTGTAGGTCCAGCCGCGATCTGCGGCCGGGTAATTCGGGTTGGCCGAACAGTCGACAACACCTTTGAACACCATCGCGTCTGCGGCGGCGATGATCTGGTCAAGATAGGTCTTGGTCGCCTTCTGCGAAGCAATGCGCGTGTCGCTGTTCGCCGCAAGCGTGCCGTCAGTATCCACCACATTGGTGGCAAACATGGCGGTCGTTAGATTGGTGATGGTGTTTGCGTCACCCGCGATCGACGCGTTCGTGAGCGTCCGCGTCGCCGCACGCTCCGTCGCGTTCGACGTGTTGTCCACGTTGCCGAGGCCGACGTCCCCTTTGACGATTCCTGTCGGAGTGGTGATGACCGGCGAAGTGCTGCGAACGACCGCGCCCGTGCCGGTAACGCCGTCTGAAAGGTCGGTCGCCGCTGGTCGGGCGTGTAGCGGCGTTCCGTCCGTATCGATGCCCGTAAGAAAATGGTTCGTGACAGGTGCAAGCGAAAAAACGCCGCCGAGACTGAGTGTCGTTGGTGCGGGAATGGACGACAGCGGCTTGAACCGCTTGTTATCTAGTGAGACAACGCAATTAACATCGTCATCCTCGGTCGTGTTGTCGGATGAGTCGAGATACCAAGAGATGCCGGGCGTCTTGACGAACACAACTTGCTGTAAGGCGAGGTTCGTGGAACGAATTTCTGCATTGTTCGCGAGCACCTGCGGAACGCGCGCTTTTGCCCACGAGACGATGTCCGCCTTTGGCACGTTGGTGTCGGTCGTGATGCCGCCAATGAGTTCGATCGGGTTTGCGGTCATCAGACAAGTACCTTCCAGACAAGTTCACGCGTCAGGAAAGACCCGTGCGTGTCGCTGGCGCTGCCGCGATAATGTGCGATCTTGTATGTGTGCGACGACGCATCGAGTGCAGCGATGATGAATTTACGTTGAATGAACTGAGCGCTGTTTGATGCACGTATGGGCCACCACGCGCAAAGAGCACTCTCACTGTCGCGCCGAATCCCGATAGTCGAGTCTGCGGACAGTGACATGCCAGTCAGGTCAACAGATACGTAAATTTCAATTTTTGCCGAGGTGTTCGGCGCTGTGATGGTGGCTGTCAGAGTATCGTCAACATGCCCCTGCGTGTCCGGGGCTACAGTTTGGGTATACGGAAAGTACGTGCCGGTGACACCAGCATATGTTGGCGTTAAACTCGTTGTCGTATTCGCAACACCTTGTGCGAATACGACACTTGTTGATACCGCCCACGCCGTTCCGTTGAACACATACTTGTTGTTCTGTGTCTTATCCCAAACCTCGTCGCCTTCTTCCGGCGCGATGATCGTGAACAGCCCATCAACCAAGCAGTACGCTAGTTTGCCTGCGTGCGCCGCCCATGCGCCTGTCGGTGACGGGCCGATAATGTACGCGACCGGCGCTACAGGCGATACAGGTGGCGCGTTGGTCGTCTGATTTTCGACTTTGATCTGAAACGACGCTTTAGCCCCAAGCACATTCGTGATCTTCACCGCATTGGCTGCGAGCGTGACCGAACCCGATCCGGCCGTCCAGACACCCGACGCGTTGCGATAGTAGCGCGCGTCCTCGTCCTCGACGTACAGACCGCGACCGATAGGTGAAATGGCAAAATACCAGCGCGCGCCCTTGCGAATGGCGATCTGTCCAGCCTTGCCTGCCCAATCCGCTCCCGTTGCACCGATCGGCAGCAGGAACGTGTCGCCGTCTGACACGTCAACATCGGCGGGCTGCGCTGTGGTGCTGTATGTGAGGACGGAATCGGGGAGTTTGACCGAGCCGGATTTGTAGCGACACGCATCCGACGTCACCAAACACACGTCGCTCGGCGCAGTTGTGCTGTCCGTTTCGTCGTAAGCATAAAGCGTGCCGAATTGAATCAGATTGAGCGGCGGGACACCGGAAACAGGGTCTTTCGCCACGAAATCACTGGCAACCTCGTCATCCGCAAGTGCATAGGCAAATCGGCGCGTGGTCATCGCGCGGATCAACTCGCGATCGGGATCACCCGTACCTGGAGTCGGCCATGCTGCGATCACTTCATGCGGAAAAGGCATTCAGACAGACTCCAAGCGGCGCATTTTACCAGATAATAAGCCGACAGTCAACCATCTTAGGCAGCAAGAGGTTCGAACGGCTGCTCGTCAACCTCCGGGTTCCATTCGCTTTCCAGTGCCGCACTGTATTCGGTTAACGCGAGGGAAAGCGTCGTGGCGTCGTCGGCGAAGCCCACAGCCGTGACCAGATAGATGCCGTTGAATTGCGGGAACAACTGGCTGTCGAAGTTGACCACGGAACCAATCAGATCCTCGCCGGCCTCGGCAGCGTCCACCAGCGGCATTAGGTCCGTGGACACCTGAATGGTGCGACCGAGGCGTGAGGAGAGCATGAACAGTTTTGCGAGGCGCTGCGCGCGACGATGGTCCTGTGTGTATTTCAACGCGAGCGTGGCTGGCAGTATTTCACCGTCTGCCGCTTGCCGATCTGTGTCCTCGCGAACAGGCCCGTCTACGAGCTGGTATTCCTGATCTGGCGAGACGAACCGCAACTGCAGCTTGTTGATCAAGTCCGACTTCTGCCGCGCCGACTGATACTTGATGCCGCTCGCGATGCATCGATCATGGATGGTCACGACAGGTGCGCGCGGCTGCGACGACTGAATCCACTTCGTCCCGCCGCTGTCCAGCAGTGACGCACGGTTCGCAGCGAGCAAATCCTGCATCACTTGGAACGGCTGTTGGTTAAGGGTAATCACGCCGTCGATCGTGTGGCGCTTGATCATCGTGCCGTCGTTGCATCCGATCAGCGTGTCGTCGTAATCGGCGCTCTCAATGGTCTTATCCCATCGGATTTTGTCCATGGAAATGCGCCCGCCGAACGAACGGGTCAGATACCACGTCTGCACCAGCGTCGCGTTATTGGTCCATTTCCATGTCGTTTCGTCGGTGCGAGATTGTGTCGGATCGCGCGGGTCATACATTTTGACGCCGCGAGCGACGACGTAGCAATTGGGACGCGATACCTGTCCCCATAGCGCCGTGAATGCTACTTGTGTCGCCGCGCTGTTGTCGGTGCCGCCATAGTGGAATTCGTAAAACGCCGTCGCAATACCTGCTTGGCGGAAGTTCGCGCCGTCCCCTGGATAGCGCGCGAGCCAAAGCGGGTCGGCGGCTTGGTCCATTTCCCCATAGCGAAAGGACACGCGGAGTTTAGTCGAGTAATCGGGCTGACCATCGACCGCCAGCGGCGTCAGAAGCGTGTCGGGCGTGATCGCGTTGAATGAGACTTGATTGGTGCCGATGTATAGTTTTTCCACGCCGTCGATTTCGCCGTGGTTGAACATCACGCCGACAGTCAAGTAGGGCGGCGTTACTTTCTCAGCGCACAAGGCTCCGCCGACATAGGCGCTTCCAACGATTAGGCGCTTGATCGGGATGGACTGCCGTTCGGTGACTTGCACTGTCTGAATGGAGTCCGCTCGCGCGATGCTATAGTCGGAGGACACGCCCGCGCCCTGCGACGGTCGCAACAGCGAAGCAACCATAGACACGCCGATTGACAACGCAGCAAGCGCCACGCCGCCGACGAATCCTGCCACGAGCGTGCTCGCGCCCGTGACGCCGACGAACGACAGGATGGCGAAGCCGATGGAGATAGGCTCTTGTCGCGCGCCGGAAGTCGGACACATATCGGGTCGCAAAGGAATGCGTGCTATGTTGACGTGCGTGCCCACGTCGTTCGATTTTGCGTCATCGAGTACTGACCACGCCATTGCCACATTGTCCGCGCGGAGCGCGGTCACGCCACCTTCGTTGCGGCCCACGAACCAGCCGGGAGCGCGGCAAATGACCGTGGCTAGGACAGGCGCTTGCTTGCCGCGTACCGTGGTCGTTGTCCAGGCGAGGCCGGTGTCACCGGGCTGCGCCAGCGTGGGATTGATACGTGTCCACCCATGACGGCGCGCGATATTACGTAACTGACCGGGAAGTCCCGCCGCGCCCGTCACCCGCAGGGCACCGAGGCGAGTTTTATATCGTCCGCGCACCTGTGCGGCAGGGTCGTAGCCGAGCACCTGGTTCTGAATGTCCGCCACCCACAGAGCGCAATCATCGACACCGAATTGCATCCGGCGTTCGCCAGCGCGCACCATGCCCGCCGCAACGGCGGCGTCGAAGTCCTTGCGGATCAAACTGGTGTCCACGGCAAATCCTGATGCTGTAACGATGCGATGTATTTCATGCCCGTGTCAGTCGGGTCGATCAGCAGTTGATTGGATGCGCTCCACGCTTCCTCGACGCCGCGCCCGAGCGTGTAGAGACCCGAATGTGCGATAACGTCGATCGTGGCGGTGCCGTCGTCGTTGATTATGCTCACCTGATAGTCGAGTTCGGAGTCGATCAACTGGAAGGGATCCAGCACAACGCTGTCATCCCAATTAAAGCACGCGAGCCATGTCGAACCGTTCAGGTTGCGGACGTTGTCGCTCAATCCTTCGATCAGGCTGGCGGGAATGCCGCTCAACGTGTAGGTGATATCCTCGATAGCGATTTCGCTGGATTGCTTGATGGGCGTGATCTTGCCGAATTCACCCGCGCCCGCCCATGTGTGACCGTTCCATCGGCGCGTGCCGACACCTGTGCAGAAATATCCGGTGCCACTTGGATGCTCGATCGCCACGAACAGGCCGCGTG
Organism: Afipia sp.; assembly: GCA_020056155.1. Classification (GTDB taxonomy): domain Bacteria; phylum Pseudomonadota; class Alphaproteobacteria; order Rhizobiales; family Xanthobacteraceae; genus Afipia. The sequence continues at coordinate 2,607 of JAGVII010000189.1, read as the reverse complement.
GTGCGCCGCAGCGCAGTGCTTTCGCCATTGCTGCGGTGAGAATGCGACTCATGGAACGAGGTCCAAGGCTTCGACCAGTGAAAATCCAAGGCTGCCTTGACCGCCGCCGGAGCCTTCGATGTCGCCCTGGTTATCGTCGACCATTCGAAACAGTGTGTTTGCGTAGCGCAGCGATACCGTGTCGCCCGCGTTGACGCCCTGTCGCAGGCGTGGTTCGATTTCGATACCGATGCGCCCCGACGAGTCACTGTCGCCGCCGAACGCTGCCGCGTAGAGGTGAGGGCACGTACCCGCGATTCCGTTCGGCTTGATCTGCAGAAAGTCGTCACGTCGCAGGACGTTCGCAGTGGATGGCGGAAAGCCGGAGAGGACCAGATATTTCGCCCCGCGCAACGCGGACTCCTCCACCTGCACCTCCGGCGGCAACATGCCATTGATGAACAGACTACCATCGGAAAAGCTGGATCCGTCCGAAAACGATGCAGTCGTGTACGCGTGCCGTGCAATCAGGTCGCGATCGTGCCACGGCAGCGTGCGCATCGCCCACGACATGCGGATCAAGCCAGAACGTCCGCGCGCTCGTTTGATGAACGCGCCCATGTCCTGCAACACAGGACCGAGTTCCGGCCGCATGTGATCGGCAAGCGGCGCCATGGACACGTCGGTCATCCATATTTGCGTATGCGGACGGCTGCTGATGGCTGCGCCAGCACCGCCCCACGGACGTCCTGCAGCCTGATTGATCGGGCGCAGCGGGAATTTCTGCGTGACGATGAACTGATACCATTCCTCGGGGAACGTCTGGATATTGAGCGTCATCGGACACCTGCTGCATAGCCGGGCGTGGTGCTCTTGACTTGCGACACGGCCTGCACCGCCTGTTGCACCGAACGCTGGCTGGATTGGTCAACGTAGGCTTTGATGCGAGCTTCGCTGGCGGCGTCTGCACCGTTGAATGTGTTGTTGTTGGTGATATTGACGACTGTGCTGCCGCCGGTTTTTCCCACGGCTTTCATTTGACCAGGTGTCAGCACGGACTCGTCAGTGCGGATGATCGCCGCGCGCTCGCCGGGACCGATGCCCGAGTGGAAGCGGGGCGCATCGTTGAAGTGCGCAGGGTGGACGTAGCGCACATTATTGAGCGCATCGCCGGGGCCGTAGCCGGTGTGGTTCAACGGTACGGGAAACGCGGAGAGCGGCGCGGCCTGTGCGCCGAAGGCGCTGCCGCCAAAAGCCCCACCAAACGCTCCGCCCAAGCCGCCGAGAGCCGCTTTCCACAAACCTTGCGACGCCATGTCCATCAGCTTGGACGAGATGGCGTTCAGTGCGGACACGCCGGAGGCTTTCAGGGCGTCAAAGAATGACGCGCCGTTCGCAAGTTGCTGCTGGAAAGTCTGCATAGGTCCGCGCACGAGACTTTCATACGACCAGCGCATGTTCTCCGCGCGCTGCGCGGCGTCGCCAAGGGCAGTCGCTTCCTTGCGGATTGCCGCAATGTTGTCATCAGTTAGCGGTCGGCCTGCGCGTTTCGCGTCGTTGATGGCGTTCTGCGCGGCGGCGTATGCCGTTGCCTGTCCCGTGGACATGCCGATTACGTCGGCTTCGATCTTCTGTGCATCGGTCGCAGCCTTGATCGCGGCCGTTCCGAGCGCCTGTTCCTCGGCGTTCTTTTTCAGGACGTCGGCTTGCGCTTTGGAGATGTTGACGCCATTCAGCCGCGCTTGCTGAATTTGGATTTCAACCGAGCGCACCTGGTCGAGCACCGAGGCAGTCTGCCCCAAGATGCCGATGCGCTGCTGTTCGAGCGCCAGAGCGTTCTTGACGGCGTTTGGATCCTTGGTCGCATTCGGATCGGTACGGCCCTTTGCGCCGACTGCTTTATAGAATTCATCACCAACGCCACCGAGCGACGTGGTGCCAACGCCCATCTTGAGCAGGTTGCCGCCGACATCCACGCCCGCTTTCAGCAAGCCTTCGCGGCCCTTCTGAATCAGAGTGTCGATTCCACTGGACACACTGACAAACGCATTTTTCCAGCCTAGACCGAAATTCGTCCACGCCTTGTTCCAGGCCTCGTCGAACTCGCGCGCCTTCATCACCATTTGATCGTTGGCGGCGCTGCCAAAGTTCGCGGCTTCCTCTTTCGCGCGGCGGATGCCATCGGCACCCTGCGACATGAGGTGAACCCATTGCATATTCGCGGGCAAACCCATCTGCTGCAGAAGCACGAGGCGCTGCTGGTCGTCGCCTGCGCGCTGAATCAGATCGGCCGCTTTCTCCAGTGATCCGGTGAACGTGCCGACCTGTTGGCCGTTCGCGCGGAACACATCAAGCAGCCCGCCCGCGTTCTGCTTGGCGAGATAGACCTGCTGGCTGAAAGCAGAAATACCCTTGGTGAATTCCTCGTTGTTGATGCCTTTGAACGACGCGGACGCCTGCAACTTGGCCATTTCGCCAGACGTGACGCCCGCCTGCTTTGCGGTGTCGTCGAGCGCGAGAGCGAACGATTTCCACTGACCATAGGCGACATAAGCCGCGACACCCGCGAGGGCAGTCACGCCGCCAAGCAGACGCATGGGGGTAAGAAAGCCAGTTACGGCACTAGCG
>JAGVII010000590.1 GCA_020056155.1 Afipia sp. | reverse complement strand
TTCCGAACCCATGAGGGCGCGGAGGTCGCCGGCCTCGTACATGTGGTGGCGCACGAACATCGCGAGAGGCCCAACACGCGCTTCATGATCGTGACCGGTGGTGGTGTGACGACCGCAGACCTCGTATTTCTGACCAATGAAGGCGAGATGGCGAAGAATTTCGACCAGGCCGTCGACGGTCTACGGGCAAGCGGACGGAAGGTCGAGGAATGCGACAGCGCCTCCGACTACTCCACCTATCTTCTCAACCTGCTCACCTATGGTTCGTGGCACGCGGACGCGCACTCCTACTACAAGGCGGTGAAGCGCGCGCTGGTCTTCCAACCCGTCGGCGACATCACGGCGTTCATGCGCGCTCATGTCCTCGAAACCGAAATCATCGACATCGGACGGATGCGCGAGCGTCTGGCGTTCTATCGCGAGATCGTCCGCACCATCGACAGCATCAACCGGCAGATCGCCTCTCTCGGTATCGTCGTCGGCCACTATTCGAAGGCGGCCGAGGACGATCGTGAGGCCCGCGGTCGCGTGGCGGCGGCGACTGAGGCCGCCGTCGGTCGTCGCCAATTCGAGATCGACGCTATTGAGGAAAAATTGGTCGGCCTGCGGACCCAGGCTGAGACAGCTGAGGAAAACGAAAGCAAGGCGGATGAGCGTAAGAAGGAGGCCGGCCGGCGCGTCGAGGAAGCCCGCAATTCCCCCGGCACCCAGGCGCTCGAAACCCGCATCCGAAACGCCGAGCGCGATCTCGCCAGCGAGGAGGCGAAGTTGCGCGAAGTCCGCAAGGAGCTCAAGCGCCGCGCTGAGGCCATCGATGCGATCCGCGCCGCCGTAGGCTACATAAGGGACGCCGAAGGCCGCAACGTCCGCCGTGTCGCGGACGCCGGTGCCGACTTCCGACGAGCGCAGGACGACGTCGAGATCGAATCCATGGCTTCCGACGCCGACGCGTTGCAGCGCGTCATCGATGAGGTTGGAGCGAATGCCTTGCGCGAACTCAATCGCGCCCACAGCGCTGCGGCGGCCCGTGAGGATCGAATCATTCGGACGCGCGAGGATCTCAAGCGAAGGGCACGTTCAGAGGCCATCGACCAAGCCGAACTCCGGCAAGAGGCCAAAAATCTTCGCAACGATCTCGCCGATTCCAAGATCATCGCGACGCCCCTCTGCGATCTGATCGACATCAGGGAAGGCAAGGAGGAGTGGCGGAACGCCGTCGAGTCCGTGCTCGGAAACGCACGCGAGGCCATGATCCTGCAGGACGCCGAGCAATACATCGATGCGGTACGGGTGCAGCGGCGTTCGATCCGCAGTGACGGCGTCGAGATCGTCAAACCCTCTGTCTTGACCGCAGGCGCACAAGCGCCGGCCGCAGACTCGCTAGCTGCTGTCGTCGAGGCAGAGAACGCCACTGCGGGTGCCTACGTCAACGCGATGCTGGGACGCATCAGGCGGGTACGCACCGAGTCCGACATCGAGCGAGAGCCAAACGCCGTGACCGCCGATCTCATGCGCGCGACCCGTTTCTCGTCCTACAAGATGCGGCCACCGCGCTTTCTGTTAGTTGGGCGCCGGGGCCGCGCCCAGGCCGCGCAGAACGCGGTGGCAGAGCTTCATCGCCTACACGGAGAGCTGAAGGAAGCCGAAACCGAAAGGAAGGTTTTCGAGACCGCAAAGGACGCCTATCGGACGCTAATCGGACAGTCGGGTGGCTCGCAGACGACGTTGGGGGCGGTCATCGACGGTTTGCGGCTAGCCAAGACAGTCGTGGATGGTTGCCGCAACGAGTTGCAGAACCTGCGCGGGCAGCGTGATCCCGAAAAGGAGCAACAGATCCGCGAACTTGAAGCGGAGCAGGCAAAACGCGAGGACGAATGGTCGTCCGCTCGCGAAGCCGCGCGGAATGCGCACGACGCAGTCACGCGCGCGGAGGAAGAGGCGAAGGTCGCGGAGCAACAGCTCGCGGCTGCCGTGCTCGACTGCGAGGCGAAGGCACTGAGCGAACACGATGCCGCGCAGGAGGTCCGACGGCGCGTTCTAAGCATCCTGATCGAGGCCAAGGACTTCTGGCGCGAGCACAAGCAGACGCTTGAGACGGCCGAGACCCGCGCCGAAGAGAGCCGCGCCGGGGTGGCGCGCGGGCACGAATCATGGGGGCAGCACGCAGCGGACTTCCCGGAGGTGCCGATGCCGGTCCTGAGCGTGGAAGCGTGGCGCGAGCGGCTCGGCGAAGCGCGCGCGATGCGCGATCAGCTGCAGAACTCGACGCTGCTGCACAAGACGGCCGAAGCCGAGGAGGCAAGCCGCCAGCTTTCGGACGCATTCCGCAACGAGTTCGTCAGCCTCTTGGTCCATACCTTCTCGAAGATCCGCGACACGCGCGACGACCTCAATCGTGAGATGGAGCGGCACGAGTTCTACGGCGAGAAGTACCTGTTCAGGATGAACAAGGTCGAGAAGTTCGCGACAATCATCGATCTGGTCGAGCGGGCGACAGAGGATCCCAACTGGGTGATGCCTCCGCTGCATACGCTGGACGTAGATACCGAGCAGGCGCGCGCAATCCGCGCCATCACCGACATGATCGAAAGCGACGATCAGAGCTCACTGAATGATCTGAGCGATCCGAAGGCCTACTGGACATTCGACGTGCTGGTGAAGGACGCAGCCACCGGCGAAACCGTATCGACGCTGAAACAGCGCATGAAGAAGGGGTCCATCGGCGAGGGCGTCGTTCCGCAGTACATCGCCATGGCCGCCGCGGTTTCGTCCAAATCCTCCTCACCAGACCGCAGAAATGGATCGCTCGGGGTTATTTTGCTCGACGACGCGCTCGACGGACTGGACACCGAGCATACGGTGAAGATGTTGAGGTTCATGAGCGGCACCAATCTGCAGATCCTCGCCGCCGCTCCCGATACGAAATCCCGCGTGTTGGCCCATGCGATGGAGACGTTCATCAACGTCGCCCGCGACGGAGACGACATTCACATCGTTCCCGAAAAGGTGTCCGACGCGCTCCGGGACGACCTCGCCGAGGAGGATCCGCGGGTCAAGGGATATGAGTCTTACCGCGAGCGCGCCGTGTCCACGGACGAAACCGTCGCACTTGAGGCGGCGCAATGACGATCTTCGGCGGAGAGATCGCGCGCAAGGCCCTCGTCAGGTTGCTCGAATCCGCAGACCGCAACGCGACTTCGACACGTACCCCGTCGGTCGCCGCCGGAGCTCCGAAGGATCCCTCACCCGTCGTACAGCGGGCATGGCGTGACCGGCTCGAAGCCGCCGAGCGGACCGGCGCGGTCGCGCTAGTGCGCGGAGCAGGCAATCGACGCGCAGTCATCGAACGCGTGCGCCTGCTCGATGCCGAACTGCTGGCGCGCGATCTCGGCGTGACGCGAGCCGGAACGCGCGCAGCAGCCGCGGT
>JAGVII010000423.1 GCA_020056155.1 Afipia sp. | reverse complement strand
TTCCAGATAGGTGACGATCAGCGGCGTGCCGAGACCGGCGCAGATGATCAGCAGCATGGCGCCGATCGCGCTGAAGAAACGCAGCGGACGGGTTTCCTTGTAGAGCTTGATCAGCGTCAGCAGGATGCGGGTGCCGTCGCGATAGGTCCGCAGTTTGCTCTGCGATCCTTCGGGCCGCGTTGCGTAAGGCAGCGGCATTTCGCCGGTGGCGATCTTGAGATCGAGCGCATGCACCGACAGTTCCGCCTCGATCTCGAATCCGCTCGACGTCACCGGAAACGATTTCGCGAAGCGCCGCGACAGCACGCGGTAGCCCGAGAGAATGTCGGTGAACCCGTCGCCGAACATATGCGCGAGAATACGGTTGAAGAGTTGGTTGCCGAACCGATGACCGCGCGGGAAAGCGCCGTCGCCGCCATTGCGCGTGCCGACCATCATGTCGAGGTTGCGCGTCACCAGCGTCTCGATCAGCGCACCGGCCGCGGTCGGATCGTAGGTCGCGTCGCCGTCGGCGAGAATGTAGATGTCGGCGTCGATGTCGGCCAGCATGCGGCGGACCACGTTGCCTTTGCCCTGAAGCATTTCGCGCCGGACAATGGCACCGGCGGCGACGGCGACCTCATAGGTGCCGTCGGTGGAGTTGTTGTCGTAGACATAGATCCGCGCGCCGGGCAGCGCGCGCTTGAAGCCGTCGATCACGCTGCCGATGGCGGCTTCCTCGTTGTAGCAGGGCAGCAGCACGGCGATGGAGCGATTGCGCACCATCGCACTGTGCGGAAACAGGTCGTCGATTTCGTCGCGGACGCGATCAAGCTTTGACAAGGCGGCTGCTCCCGATTGCATGAATGCCGAGGTCGCTCGCGGCGCGCCGCAGCGTCATGGCGTAGAGTGCGAGCATGACCAGGAGGCCGAGCGGAATGCCGCTCAGTCCGGCGATGCTGCGGGTGAGGAACGGCACGGCCCAGGCGGTTGCCAGCAAGGACAATTCGTAAGGGTGAAAGCCGCGCGTCAGCCCATGACGGACCAGGAACGCGATGGCGATGCCGAGCACCACCATGTCGTAGTCCAGCACGTACGGGGTTGCGAGCAGGCACGCGACCGCGAGTGCGGCGGCCTTGAGTTCGAACGCAGCCTGCGAACGCCACAGCCAGACGATGGATGCGGCGAGGATCAGCGCCAGCGCGGCCTGCGCGGCATAGGCGGCATCGACGCTGCCGCCCCACATCCGCACCGCCGAGAAGAGCGACTGGATTTTCTCCCAGCCGGTGCCGCCGGCTTCCAGCACCACGGTCCGCGTGAAGGTCGCGGACTCGGCGAAGGCGTGCCAGACGCTCAAGCCGAACAGAAGCGTCGATGCGGCGATCAGCGCTGCGACGGTGGCGACGGCGCTCAGGATCGTGGTCCAGCGTCCGGTCACAAGCAGCGCCAGCGGAATCAGGAGTCCGAATTGCGGCTTGTACGACAGCAGGCCGAGCAGCACGCCCGCCAGCGCCGGCCGCCGGTCCAGCAGGGTGAGGAATCCGCCGAGCAGCGCGGCGGTGAAAAACGCATTCTGGCCGTGACCGATATTGACGAACACGGCGGGAAACGCGGCCGTTGCCAGCCACGTTTCCCGCCGGGGAACGATGGCATGGACCGCCGCCATGAAAGCGGGGAGCGAGACCGCGAGCCAGCAGGCGAGCGCGAGCGCGTAGGGCATCAGCGCCAGCAGGGCCGCGACCATCAGGAAGAACGGCGGATAGTGCCAGCCGAAGAAGGGCACATCGCGGCCTTCGAACACGGCGATCTCGGCGGCGTGCTGAAGCTGCGGATCGTAGGCGTCAGGCGCTTTGCCCGACAGTGTCAGCACACCGGCGGCATAGACGTTCGAGAAGTCGGTTCCGATCGGCTTGCCGTTGCGGTCGATCAGATGATCCGAGGTCGCGAGCAGGCCGATCAGGCCAGCCACCGAGATGGCGAGCACCAGCAGGGAATAGCCGCGGATACGGCCTGGCGTGAGCCAGCTTCCAGTCCGCAGGTCTTGCCAGATATGGCTCATTTTCTCGCCAGAGTTCACGAATGTTGCAGGGCGCGCCTTGGATGGATTCCTGGGCAGATTCTTGGACAGATTCCTGGGCGCATCGACCCTAGGCGTCGCGCTTTAAGGTTTCCTTAGTTCGGCATGCAATTTCGTGTGTTTTGGGCAAAGTTTCTTGCGATGCAGCGTCGCCCGTTTTAGGGTGCCCCGCCCGCTAAACCCGCGAATCCGGGCCTTCGCGACCTTCAGCATCCTCAGGAGAATATGATGCCGTTTCTGTCCGCTGCGCTTGACCGTGTGAAGCCGTCCGCGACCATCGCGGTCACGGATAAAGCACGTCAGCTCAAAGCCGCGGGCCGCAACGTCATCGGCCTCGGCGCCGGCGAGCCGGATTTCGACACGCCCGCCAACATCAAGCTGGCGGCGATCCACGCCATCGAGGCCGGCAAGACCAAGTACACCGCGGTGGACGGCATTCCCGAGCTGAAAGAAGCGATCATCGCCAAGTTTCAGCGCGAGAACGGGCTGACCTACAAGCCGAACCAGATCACGGTCGGCACCGGCGGCAAGCAGGTGCTGTACAACGCGCTGATGGCGACGCTCAATCCGGGCGATGAGGTCATCATCCCGGCGCCGTACTGGGTGAGCTATCCGGAAATGGTGGCGCTGGCCGGCGGCACGCCTGTGCCTGTGGTCTGCACCGCGGAGTTCGGTTTCAAGCTGCAGCCCGCCGCGCTGGAAGCCGCGATCACGCCGAAGACCAAGTGGATCATCCTGTGCTCGCCGTCGAACCCGACCGGCTCCGCCTACACGCGCGCGGAGCTGAGGGTGCTGACCGACGTGCTGCTGAAGCATCCGCATGTCTGGGTGATGACCGACGACATGTACGAACACCTCGTCTACGACGACTTCGAGTTCACCACGCCGGCGCAGGTCGAGCCGCAGCTGTTCGACCGCACGCTGACGGTGAACGGCGTCTCGAAAGCCTACTGCATGACCGGCTGGCGCATCGGCTACGCGGGCGGCCCGCAGCAGCTCATCTCGGCGATGGCGACCATCCAGTCGCAATCGACCTCGAACCCGTCGTCGATCTCGCAGTGGGCGGCGGTCGAGGCGCTGACCGGTCCGCAGGAGTTCATTCCGGCGAACAACAAGGTGTTCAAGGAGCGCCGCGATCTCGTGGTCGCCATGCTCAACCAGGCCAACGGCATCGATTGTCCGCGGCCGGAAGGCGCGTTCTATGTTTACCCGTCGTGCGCAGGCACCATCGGCAAGACCGCGCCGTCGGGCAAAAAGATCGCGACCGATGAAGATTTCGTGACCGAGCTTCTGGAAACGGAAGGCGTGGCGGTGGTGCAGGGGTCCGCATTCGGCCTCGGCCCGGCGTTTCGCATCTCCTACGCCACGAAAACCTCGGACCTCGAGGAAGCCTGCAAGCGCATCCAGCGCTTCTGCGGCAACTTGCGATAACGCAACAGCATCAAAGCAACACTGCCGAAACAATGTCGGTAGTTTGATGGGAAATAAGGGAAGCGCCATGTTTTTGACACGGCGCTTCCCTTTTGTCCGGCCGCCATCAAAACATGCAATCTGGAGTTTTCATTCATGCGTCTTTCATCCCTCCTCGGTGTCGCGTTCGCGGCACTCGTCGCCTCGGCCGCCACGGCGAACGCACAGCAGCAGCAGGGCGTGCGCGTCGGCGTACTCGAGTGCCGCGGCGGCCAGAACGTCGGCATGGTGATCGCATCGGCAACCACGCTTGAGTGCTTCTTCCGCAGCGAAGGCCGCCGGCCGGAGCCCTATCTGGCGCATGTCAGCCGCTTCGGCGTCGATCTGGGCGTCACCGAGAACACCAGCCTTGCCTGGGCGGTGCATGCGCCGACCCGGCGCGTCGGCCGCGGCGACCTCGCTGGTAACTATGGCGGCGTGGGCGGCAACGTTTCGTTCGGCATCGGCGGCGGCGGCAACCTGTTGTGGGGCGGTTCGCAGAATTCCTTCGCGCTTCAGCCGCTCAGCCTGCAGGGCCAGACCGGCGTGAACGTGACCGGCGGCGTTGTCGGCCTCGACCTCGAGCCGGTCAACCTCAAGCGCACCTACAAGAAGAAGCGTCATCATCGCCGCCATCGCTGAGTTTTATAAGTCGCGTTGTCTGCGGCGAACCGGCGTTCACACCGGAAAATGCTCCGGCGGTTTGAGTTAACAAAACGGAATGAAAAAGGCCCGCCGATGCGGGCCTTTTTTGTGACTCTCTAAGTGCTGTTGGCGGGCCAGCGATTGAACATTGCCGCACGGTATGTATGACTGGACGGGTTCTTATTTCCTCACATCAGTTATGCTCGCGCCCTTTAGCCGGAGACATCCCATGCGCCGCCTTTCCACTTTCCTGACCGTTGCCTCGACAGCCCTGATCGCAACGGCTGTCCTTGCTCATGCGCAGTCGGGGCGCACCCAGGTCGGCGTGCTCGAGTGCCGCGGCGGTCCGAATGTCGGCATGATCGTCGGTTCGGTCACCAATCTGGGCTGCGTCTTCCGCTCGCAGGGCCGCCCCGATGATCTCTACACCGCGCGCATCACCAAGATCGGCGTCGATCTCGGCATCACCACCGAGACGGCATTGTCGTGGGCCGTGTTCGCGCCCACCGTGCAACTCGGCTCCGGCGACCTGGCGGGGGATTATGCGGGCGTGAACGCCAGCGCGGCGGTCGGCGTCGGTCTCGGCGCCAACGCCATGATCGGCGGTTCGCAGAATTCATTCGCCTTGCAGCCGCTCAGCGTGCAGGGCCAGACCGGCTTGAGCGTGGCCGGCGGCGTGCAGAGTCTTGAACTGCGTCCGGGCCGGTTCTGAGCCGTTTCAGTTCCCTTCGTCATTGCGAGCAGCACTTGCGACGAAGCAATCCATTCCCTGCTTATTTTAAACTGGATTGCTTCGCTTCGCTCGCAATGACGGCAGAACCAATCACATTGCTGCGCAGCGGCATGTTTCCCGCTTGCCAACCGCGCCGCGCCTTGAGACGATCACCGTTGCCGACCCGCGTGAGCGCATTCCGCAGAAGTGGGCTTGGCGCGAGCGGAATGCGCGCAACATTGAAGTAAGAGTGTTCCGGCGGCGACCGGATTCCATCCTCGGGTCAAGCCCGCCGGCTTGCCCGAAGAACATGCTTCGCCGGGACTCGCTCGATGCGGGCCGTGCTCCAGACAGGAGACGGCAAATGGGACAAGACAACCTGAGAAGTCCCCGTGGTCCCCGGTGCATCGCACTGGTGGGCCCATTTCAGAGTGGCAAGACCACGTTACTTGAAGCGATCCTGGCCCGGACCGGGGCCATTCCCAAAGCAGGCACCATCGAGGCATGCAACACCGTCGGGGATTCCTCTCCGCAGGCGCGGCACCATCGCATGAGCGTCGG
>JAGVII010000472.1 GCA_020056155.1 Afipia sp. | reverse complement strand
GTCGGGCCGAGCGTGAAATTCGCCAAACCGATGATGACGAATGTGATGCCGATCGTGAGCAGGAGTTGGGTCAGCGCATCGGAGTGGCGGTAGATGCGCCGGTACAGCAGGACTTCGAACGGGATCGAAATCAGGATTGTTCCAATCACCGCCATTATAATGGCAACCGGATAACTGACACCGAGCGTCTTCAGCGCATAGGACGCGAGATAGCCGCCTATCATGGCAAACGCGCCGTGGGCGAGGTTCACGACGCGCATCAGCCCCATCATGATCGACAGGCCGATGGAAATCGTGAACAGCACCATCCCGTAGGAAATCGCGTCCAGCACAATGCTCAGCGCGGTCAGCATCAGTGAACCTCTGCCTTCATCTTCGTCGACCGGGCCGCAGACAGCGTATCGTGACGCATGGCACCACGAAGCACCGTCATCAGCACCTCGGTCGCAGCCAGATCGGTGGAGGCGTCGAAGGGATCGCGGTCGATGGCGACGAAATCTGCCGCCATTCCCGGTGCAAGCGTGCCGCGCCAGTCTTCCTGTTTCATCGCGAAGGCGCCGCCGTGAACATAGCTGCCGACGGCCTCGCGGCGGGTCAGCGCTTCATCCGCACCGATCGGCGCGCCCAACGATGCACCGCGATCCACCGCGTTCGCCATCCCCACCCACGGCGACACATGCCCGGTCGGCGCATCGGAACTGCCGACGTAGGTCACGCCGACATCGATGACGGAGCGCGCGGGATATTTGCTGTGGGCATCCGGGCCGAATGCCTCGAGAATCGAACGGCGCATCCGCGCCAGAAAACCCGGCTGTGTGACGATCAAAGCGTCCAGCGCCTTCATGCGCGAAAGACCGGATTCGGGAGGACAGAAATAATGCTCGATGCGATGACGCGGATTTTGCCCCGGCAACGCTCTTTCAGCCTTCTCGAATGCCGAAATGACACGCGCGGACGCGCGATCCCCCACGCAATGAGTCGCCGTTTGCCAGCCGTCGAGGTGCGCTTCGACGATCGCCCGCTCGAGATCGGCCTCGTCGCGCATGAAAAAGCCGTTTGAGTTGGTGTCGGCAAACGGCTTGCTCACCGCCGCCGTGCGAGCGCCGACAATGCCGTCGGCGAAAAATTTCAGCGTCATTGCCTGCCAGTCGGGATCGCGGCGAGGCGTAAAACCGCGCGCGGCGGCATCTTTCGGATCGAGCTGATACATGAACCCCAGGCGGATCGGCGAGAATGACCTATCCTTGCGGAGCAAATTCCATACCATGAACTCGTCATCGAACCCGCTGGTAAAACCCACCGCGGCTTCCACGGCGGCAGTGAGGCCCATACGGATGCTGTCGTCGATTGTCTCGCGCAACGACGTAGCCATTGCAGCGGGATCAACCGCCGGGATCGCCCGGAAAACATTCTCCGCCGCACTTTCCTTGGCGCTGCCATCCAGCCGCCCCCGCGCATCGCGCCCAAACGATCCGCTTGGCGGGTCGGAGACGCCCTCGCCGATCTGAAGGAGCGTCAGAGCGGCGCTATTGAGGATCGCGGTGTGCCCGCAGAAGCGGCGAATAATGACCGGATGATCCGGAGCCGCTGCGTCGATTTCGTCCCGTGTCGGATAGCGATGCTCAGCGAGATTGTTTTCATCAAAACCGACAGCCCTGATCCACTGCGCCGGCGATGCTCCCCTCGCCGCCGCCGACAGGCGACGCAGAACATCCGCAACAGTGCGGACAGCCGGTCCATTCAACTGTATCTGCTGCCGCTCATTGGCGATGGCAAACAGATGAACATGCGCATCCGTCAGACCGGGGATGATCGTCGCACCCTGCATGTCGATGACATGGGCAGCGTCCGGCGCATCCTCTTGATCACCGACCCAATCGATGACGCCGTTCCGCGTCACGAGCGAACGGGCCGGACGGATATCATCCGCGGATCGGTAGATCCGCGCATTGATGTATCGGATGGAGTCCGGGCTGTGCAGCATGGTTCGGTTCTGTCTGGCCGTTCGTATAAGATTGGCGCGAGCGAACCCGCGCCAATCCCTGCGTGGCGGATAGATGACTTAGTTCTTGACCAGCGCCCAATCGGGCTGGGACTCGAACGTCTGAAGCTCCTTGTTGATGAGCTTGCCGTTCTCCTTCGCCACTTCGCGCAGATAAACGTTCTGTGTGATGTGGCGCGTCGATGGATCGATCGACACCGGTCCGCGCGGGCTGATCCACTTCATGCCCTTGACCGCGGCGACGGCCTTTTCCGGATCGCGCTTGCCGTTGGTGGCCTCGATCATCTTGTAGATTACCCGCGCGCCATCATAGGCAGCTACCGATGTCATCGTGACATTGTCGATACTCGTTCCGACCTTGGCGAGCCGCTCAAGGAACGCCTTGTTTTCCGGCGAGGCGTGGGACACGGCGTAATGATAGGTCGACAGAATACCCAATCCGTTGTCGCCGATATTCGGCAAATCCGGCTCGGTCACGACGTCACCCGTCGAGATCAGCTTGACGCCGGCCGATTTGAGGCCGTTGTCGATGTAGCCCTTCACAAAACCCAGGGTCGGAGGACCGGCAGGCAGGAAGGTGAAGATCGTATCGGCGCCCGAGCTTTTGATCCGCTGCATGATCGGGCTGAAGTCGGTGGTCGCGATCGGCATGCGAATGGCTTCGACAATCGTTCCGCCGTCAGCCTCGAACGTCTTCTTGAACGCCGCTTCGGCATCGATGCCGGGACCGTAATCGGTGACCGCGATGGCGACCTTCTTCGCGCCCTTCGCCTTGGCGACTTTCGCCGCAGGCACGGTGTTCTGCCACATGGTGAAGGAGGTGCGGACAATGTAAGGGCTTTTCTCGACGATGGCCGAGGTCGCGGCATTGAAGATGATCATCGGC
>JAGVII010000406.1 GCA_020056155.1 Afipia sp. | reverse complement strand
TTCACATCGGAACACAAAAGACGACGTAACGATCAGGAAACGCAATGCAGTTCACGCAGGAACACGACGCCATCCGCCGCACCATGCAGCAATTCATCAAGAACGAGATCAATCCGTTCGTCGATGAATGGGAGCGCGACGAGATCTATCCGGCGCATCAGGTGTTCAAGAAAATGGGCGACCTCGGCCTGCTCGGGCTGTGCAAGCCCGTGGAATACGGCGGCGCGGGCCTCGACTACAGCTACGGCATGGTGATGGCGGAAGAACTCGGTGCCATCAACGCCGGCGGTGTCGGCATGTCGATCGGCGTGCAGACCGATATGGCGACGCCGGCGCTGGCGCGTTTCGGCTCCGACGAGATGAAGCGCGAATTTCTCGCGCCGTCGATTGCGGGTGATTACGTCGCCTGCATCGGCGTGTCCGAGCCCGGCGCGGGATCGGACGTGGCTTCAATCAAGACCACCGCGCGCTCCGACGGCGACGATTACGTCATTAACGGCGGCAAGATGTGGATTACCAACGGCACGCAAGCCGACTGGATGTGCCTGCTCGCCAATACCGGCGAAGGCCCGGTCCACCGCAACAAGTCGCTGATCTGCCTGCCGATGAAAACGAAGGGCGTGGAGGTTCTGCGCAAGCTCGACAAGCTCGGCATGCATTGCTCGGACACGGCTGAAATCAAATTCACCGATGTGCGCGTGCCGAAGCGCAACCGCATCGGCGAGGAAGGTAAGGGCTTCACCTACCAGATGCTGCAATTCCAGGAAGAGCGGCTGTGGGCGGTGGCGGCGTGCCTGAAGTCGCACGAAAAGACCATCGACGAGACCATCGAATACACCCGCGCCCGCAAGGCGTTCGGCAAGCCGCTGCTCGACAATCAGGTCATCCACTTCCGGCTTGCCGAACTGAAGACCGAGATCGAGCTGCTACGCTCCCTGCTCTATCGCGCCTGCGAGGAGTACATCAACGGCAACGATGTGACCCCGCTGGCGACCATGGGCAAGCTGAAGGCCGGACGCCTCGGGCGGGAAATCCCCGATGCCTGCCTGCAATACTGGGGCGGCATGGGATTCATGAACGAGACCCGCGTCAGCCGCGCCTATCGCGATCGGCGGCTGACCTCGATCGGCGGCGGCGCGGACGAGGTGATGCTCAGCGTGCTGTGCAAGTACATGGGCACGCTACCCGAGCAGTAAGCGCTTGCGCCAGACCACGATCCGCGCTGTATAGCGGCGGGAAACAAGGATAAGTCAAACATGCTCACGCTTTTTCACTGCTCCAGCGCGCGCTCCTTCCGTCCGCTGTGGACACTGGAAGAACTTGGCGTTCCCTATGATCTGAAAATGCTGCCCTTCCCGCCGCGTTTCCTGAAGCGCGAGTATCTCGAACTCAATCCGCTCGGCACCATCCCGCTCCTGATCGACGGCGAGACCCGCATGACCGAGTCGTCCGCGATCTGCCTTTATCTCGCGACGAAGTACGGGCCGACGCCGTTGAACGTCACTGTGGATGAACCGGCCTATGGCTCTTATCTGAACTGGCTGTTCTTCGGCGAAGTCACACTGACGTTTCCGCAGACCATCTACTTCCGCTATTCGCAACTCGAGCCGGATGACAAAAAGAACCCGCAAGCCGCCGCCGATTATGCGCGCTGGTTTCTGGCTCGGCTGCGGTCACTCGAGACCGCCGTGTCCCAGTCAGACACGGTTTGCGCCGGACGTTTCACCGCCGCCGATATTTCAGTCGGATATGCCCTGATGTTTGCGCAGTCGAACGGACTGTCCGCGCAGTTTACGCCAGCGGTCGCGGCCTATTGGGAGCGGCTGAAACAGCGGGACGGATTCCGCAAAGCCATCGCGGCGCAGGACAAGGCCGGTGCCGAGCAAGGCGTCGCGCCACGAGTCCCGGCGGCAACCTAAGCCCGCAATCCCATCGCGTCGTTCGCGACATCCTTGCCGTTGATGATCTGCAACCGCCGCGATCCGGAAAACAGCGCGCTCGGCTGCAATCCGTAAATGCGGCGCAGCGAGTGGCTGAAATGGGTCGAATCCGGATAACCCGCGTCGAGGGCGAAATGCGCGAGATTTCGCTCGACATTGACGTGATGCAGGATGTTCCGCGCGCGCTTCCAAGCGCGGAAGGTCTTGAAGTTCATGCTGGTCTCGTCCTTGAACAGATGCAGGAAGCGCGACAGCGACAGCTTGACGCCGCTGGCGCAAGCGTCGCCTGAAATGCTGCTGGACGGCCTGGCCTGAAACCGCGACACGACGGTGGATATGCGCGTATCCAGGTCGCGCTGCTTCAGGCGGCGCTGGAGAAAGATCTGGTCGAAGTCGGCCGAGGTGAAACCGCTCGTGCCGCTCAGCGCCATGGTCGCGTAGATCTCGCGAAACCGCGCCGCGAGATGGCCTGCCGCCGCCGGATCGTCGCATTGGCGAAGAATCTCGGCGAGATCTTCGTCGCAGACCGACTCCGGCTCGATCAGAAGTCCAAGAATTTCGCGGGATTCCGACGTGATCTTGTGCGGCAGGTAAGCCGGGACGGCGAGGATTTCGCTAACGCGCGGCGGCTGACCTTCGATTTCGAGACGCGCTGTCCCATGCAGCGGCACGCAGATCGCGAGTGCACCGAGCATGCGCACCGACGGCTTGCCATGCAGCCCGGCGTAGAACACCCGCTCCGAACTGATCAGCATGAACCGGTCGGACCGGCCGGACGTACACCTGCGCATCGTTTCCTCCAGAAACATTTTTCCACGGGCGATTGTTCGCCTCTTGTGAAACCTGAATTAGCGGCTTTTCTCCGTCGTCTCGAATTTTCCCGCACCCATGTAGCCGAACAGGAACCCGGCGACCTTGCGCTTCTGGATTTCCTCGCTGCCCTCGGTGATGCGATAGCGCCGGTGATGGCGATAGATGTGCTCGAACGGCTTGTGCCGCGAGTAGCCCATGCCGCCGTGCACCTGCATCGCGCGGTCGGCCGCTTCGCAGCACAGCCGGTTAGCCCAGAAATTACACATCGACACCTTGTCCGAGAGCCGCTGCTCGACCTCGGGCTGGGTCATGCGGTCCATTTCCCACGCGGTCTTGCGGATCAGGAGGCGCAGCATCTCGGCCTGCGTCGCCAGTTCCACCAGCGGCCACTGGATCGCCTGATTCTCGGCCAGCGCATGACCGAACGGCTTGCGCTCGCGCGCGTAGTGCACGCTCTCGTTGATGCAGTACACCGCGGCACCAAGCGAACTGGCAGCCTGACGAATCCGGTTTTCATGCACGAAGCATTGCGCCAGCGACAGCCCGCGCCCCACTTCGCCGAACAATGCATCGTCCGGCACGAACACATCCGTAAAGCTGACGCGCGGATGGTCGGTCGGCATGTTGAAGGTCCAGAGATACTCCTCGACCTTCACGCCTTTTGCGTTCGCCGGCACAAGAAAACACGTGATGCCGCGCGCATCGCCGTCGTTGCCCGAGGTCCGCGCGAACGTCGCGCAATGGGTGGCGACGTGCATGCCGGTCGTCCACATCTTCTCGCCGTTGATGACCCAGCCGCTCACGCCATCGCGCGTGGCCTGAACCGCCCGCGTTTCCATGTGCGTGGCGTCCGATCCGTGGTCGGGCTCCGTCAAACCGAACGTGATGCGGTACTTGCCGGTGAGAGAGCCTTCGATCATCGCCTTCTGGTCGTCGCGGCCGTAGCGATCCAGCATGGTGACCAGCGGGAAGTTTCCGACGATGGAATGCTCGTTCTGCAGATCGTTATGCAGGCCGAGGCCTTTCGCGGCGAAATGCTCGCGGATCACCGCCATCCACAGATTGGAGCCGTCCTTGCCACCGTAACGCTTTGGAATCGCAAAGCGCAGATGCCCGGCTTCGTCGGCAAGGTTCTTCGCCTGACGCAGCAGGTCTTCCCACTCGTGGCGCGGCAGGCCACCCCTGTCGAAATCCGTCCGCGCCCATTCGCGGCGATGATCGAAGAAACGGATATTGTCGTCGCGCTGCTCGAGCGGCTTGATCGTCTGATCGATGAAACGATCGAGCTCGGACAGATAAGCGGTCAAATCGTCAGGCAGCGAAAAATCCAACGCGCGACCCCCAGACGTCCATCCCCGGACTTTGCTTTTTTGTTTTCGCCGCGGTGCTCGCGAGAGCCGACGATGGGTGGGAATTAAGATAAGGCGCGGAGCGTTAGTCAAGCGCTTAATTAATTTGTGAAGCGGCTTCTTTGCTGTCTATTT
>JAGVII010000534.1 GCA_020056155.1 Afipia sp. | reverse complement strand
GTTGCTCTCAGGCTCGAATTGCTCGCAAGCGAAGTCCACGCCCATAGCCACGATATGAAAGAGGGACTTGCCGCATTCGAGCAAAAGCGCAAGCCGTCGTTCATCGGCCGCTGAAACGCTTTCTGCGCCTCAATTATCCGAGCCATCGCTTGCGGCGCCGATAGTGCTTGATGTTCCGATAGCTCTTGCGCACGCCTTCGAGGTTGAGGCCGAGATAGAATTCGCGGATGTCCTCGTTGGCGCGAAGGTCGGCCGCGTTACCTTCCAGTACGATGCGTCCGTCTTCCATGACGTATCCGAAATCGGCGAGGTCCAGCGCGACGCGGGTATTTTGTTCGACGATGAGCAGCGTCAGGCCGTCGTCCTTCAACGAGCGCAGAACGCCGAACACCTCATCGACCATCATCGGCGCCAGCCCCAGCGAGGGCTCGTCGATCATGATGAGCTTCGGATTGGCCATCAGCGCGCGGCCGATCACCACCATCTGCTGTTCGCCGCCGGACAAATAGCCGGTCGTGCGCGACTTCAGCAAGGCAAGGCGCTTGATCCGGTCGTAGACGCCATCGAGCCGCCGCCGCATCGCCGGCGCTGAAGGCTCCATATGACCGCCGGCAATCAGGTTCTGCTCCACGGTCAGATGACTGAGGACGCGGCGGCCCTCCATGACGTGGACGATCCCGTTGCGGACGATTTTTGCCGGATCACCGCCGTCGATCCGCGAGCCCTCGAACGAAATCGTCCCCGACGTCACCTTGCCGTCCTCGGTCATGAGGAGGTTCGAGATCGATTTGAGCGTGGTCGACTTGCCAGCTCCGTTGCCGCCCAAGAGCGTGACGCAAGACCCCTTGGGCACGACGAGCGTAATACCCTTCACCGCAAGGATGACGTCGCTGTAGATAACCTCGACATTGCTGAGCTCAAGCATCGACAACTCCGCGGCCGGAGCGCTGTCGCGCTCCGGCTGGTTCAGCCGGGTTACCACTTCGCAATCGTGGGGACCGGCACGTTTTCAGCGGCGATAACATATTTACCATCCTTGATGGTCGCGACGTTGACGGTCAGGCCCTTGACCGGGAATGGCGCCTCATTCGTATAAGTCAGGTTTGGCAGAATGCTGAAAGTCTGATCGGCCGAAATCGGTGTCGTCAGCAGCGCGGTGCGAACCGCCTCGCCAGTGACTTTGTCGGCGCCGACCTTGCGCGCAGCCGCCTCGATCGCCCGGAGTGCGACCAGCGTCTGATTGTAGCCCATGACGCTCGCGACGGACCATGTCGCCTGCGACTTGTATTTTGCGACGACCATCTGGTGGAAGTCGTGGGCTTTGGTCTTTTGCTCAGTCGGCACGGCCATGCCGTAGACTTCATAGTCGCCTTCCAGGTCCTTCATGCCGCCAACGGCCTTACCTGAGGCAATCAGGCCGTTATGCGAACTCATCATGATCGGAATATCGGCCTTGCCGAGCGCCTGCAGCGCACGCTTGGTCGCCACAACCGCGGCCGTGTTGGTCTGGATATCGATAACTTGCACGCCCTTGCGGATCAGGCGGCCAACCTGGGTGGTCAGATCGGTCGGCTGAACTTCGGTAAAAATGGTCTCGACGATTTCAGCCTTGTCCGGGTTGTCCTTGGCGAACTTCTCCGCGCCCTTGGCAATATCGACATAAGCCGGCGAGGCTTCCGAGGAAATGATGCCGACTTTCAGCGGCCCCTTGATGCCGCGGGTGCTGCGGAACCATTCGAAGAACCCGGCAGCCTCATGGCCATAAGTTGGCCGCGGGTTGAAGATCCAGGGATCGCCTTTCCAAGCGAACCCGTAACCGGCCGTCGACATCAACATGGGCACCTTGTCCGCCGGAAGCCGACCTTGCAGCGCGGCGACGTCAGGTCCACCGACGCCGAGTACGGCCACCGGATTGAGTTCGGCCTTGATGCCGGGCCAAAGGCTCGCAGTCTGCGCCGCGTCGTAGCGCCCGTCAAAGTCCTTGATCCCGATCTTGATGCCCATTCCCTTGCCGACTTCTTCGTTCCACCAATCGACAGTGGCGCGACGGGCGCCGACAAGGTCCTTCATGATGTCGGCGTAGGGTCCGGTAAAGTCGGCGATCGAGGCAATATTGTAGGTCGTCTGCGCCGAAGCGGGCAGCGCGAGTGTGACGACCGCCACTGCCGCGGCGCCTGCGATCCATTTAAAACGTCTGCTCTTCATCTCTACGTCCTCCCGGTTCTGTTATGTTTCATGGACACCGCCCTGCGGCGGCTTCGCTACGTTCAGTATGGAAACGGCCATGTCCGATACGACCGCTTCAGGATATTCCAGCGATGCATCAGGCCGCGCGGCTCGAAGATCAGAAATGCTGCAATGACGCTGCCGAGAAACACATTCATCAGGGAAAATACGACATCGCCGCC
>JAGVII010000350.1 GCA_020056155.1 Afipia sp. | reverse complement strand
CATCGGGCCGGCGAAGCCGGACCCGTTGGCTCGCAATGACGGCAAGCTACAAGCGGAATGCTCCGCGCGCTAGACCCCCTTGTCCCTGATCCAGCCCGCGATGGCGCGGCCGATCACCGGACCGGAATCTTCCTGAATGAAATGGCTGCCGGGAACAGTGACCTCGGTTTGATTCTTCCAGCCGCGGCAGAACTCCCGCACTTGGCCGATCAGGATTGCGCCGGGCTCGGCATTGACGAACAGTTTCGGCAGATCGTTCTGCGCCATCCATGTGGCGTAGGCATCGACAATGGCGACGACATCGGCAGGCTCGCCGCCAATCGGAATCTGGCGCGGCCATGTCAGCGTCGGCCAGCGGTCTTCCCGATTGAGAAACGGCCTGCGGTATTCCGTCATCTCGGCGTCCGACAGCTTGCGCAGCACCGAACCGGGCAACACCCGTTCGATGAACAGGTTGCGGTCGAGGATCATCTGCTCGCCCTTGTCGGAGCGGAAGCCCTGGAACACCGGCGTCGCCGCCTCGCTCCATTCGTCCCAGCCGGCGACAGGCCGCACGATGCCTTCCATGTAAACGATGCCGCGCACGCGATCACGATGCTGGTTGGCCCAGTCGAAGCCGAGCGCCGAGCCCCAGTCGTGAATGACCAGCAGAACTTTTTCGCTTCCGCCGATCACCGCGTCGATGAAGGCCCAGAGATGATCGCGATGGGTGGTGAAGCGATAGGTATCCGGCGTCACGTCGGGCAGCTTGTCGGAATCCCCCATGCCGATCAGGTCCGGCGCGATCAGGCGGCCCTGTCCTTCAAGTTCGGGAATCACATCGCGCCAGAGATAGGACGAGGTCGGGTTGCCGTGCAGGAACAGGATCGGCGCGCCCTCGCCGCGCTCGTGATAGGCCATGCGGCGGCCGAGCACGTCGACGAACTTTTTCGAAAGCGGCTGTTCGGTCATGGCGTTCCCTGTGAAAGCAGTTGATCGATCAGGGCCTGATCCTGATCGTAGATCCAGCACTCATGGAGCCGGTCGTCGAGAATCGTATACACCAGCAGCCGCTGCACGTCCGTGGTCTTGCCGTCATGGCTGAATTGCTCGGTGGCCAAAACCGCGCCGCGCTCCGGACCCGCCATGATGTGATCGACGCTGAGCAGCTTGCGGCGGGTGCGCTTGCGAAATTCTTCGAGCACCGCGAGGCATGCGGCCTTGCCCCTGTGGACGCCGGACAGCGGATTGCTGCCCGCGTAATAGAGCGTGAATTGCTCATGATAGCAGTTACGGATCGTCGGAAAATCCCCGGCGGCCCACGCCGTGGCGTAACGCGTGACGACACGGCGGACCTGCTCGGTCGCCGCCGCGTCATCGGTCGCCTTCATGTCCGCCATAAACTCTCCGCCTTCCGCTCGTCCCCGCGAAAGCGGGGACCCACTCCACATTTTTTTGAAGTACTGGATTCCCGCTTGCGCGGGAATGAGCGGGTTAAAATCCAGAGCGATCTAGCCGATAAAATTCACCGCCTCGGGAATGCTGGCGCGGCTGGTGCGATAGCTGTTGGCGAGATGCGCTGCATCGGCATAGCCGAACGAAATGCCGCAGACCACGCGGCGGTCCTCGCCGACGCCGAGATGCTTGCGCACCACATCGGCATGCCCGGCGAGCGCCGCCTGCGGAATGGTCGCAAGGCCCGCAGCCTGCGCTGCGAGCATGAAGTTGCTGACATAGCCGCCGCAGTCGATCGCGCCGTAGATGCCGAGCGCTTCATCGCTGGTGATGATCGCCACATGCGGCGCGCCGAAGAAACGGAAGTTCTCCAGCATCTGCTTGTTGTAGGCCGCCTTGTCGCCGCGCTGGATGCCGAGCGCATTGTAAAGCTGGAATCCGCTTTCGCGGCGGCGATCCAGATAGACGCCCTTGTACTCGCGCGGAAACTCGAAATCGGTGACAGGCGGCGCGCGCTCGCTCGCCGCCTTGTACATCGCCTCGCCGAACGCCTTCGCCGCATCGCCGGAGAAAATAGCAACCTGCCATGGCTGGCTGTTGCACCACGATGCGGTTTTCTGCGCCGCCGCCAGCACCCGCTCGATGGTCTCGCGCGGCACGGGGTCGGGCTTGAACGCGCGGCAGGAGTACCGCGCGGCCAGGAGCTTCTCCACGACGTCGATGTCGCGGCTGTCGGGTTGTGCAAGCATCGCTCTCAGCGTCCTTTGGTCGGAATCGCGTTGAAGGGGACATCCTTGTCGACGCGGATATCACCCGGCAAGCCTAGCACGCGTTCAGCAATGATGTTGCGCAGGATTTCGTCGGTACCACCTGCTATGCGATCCGACGGCGAGCGCAGCAGGATCGACTGGAACTGGCCGCCGACGGACGGGCTGTCCGCATCGGTCAACGCGCCGGACGCGCCCTGAAGATCCATCGCGAATGTCGCAATGTCCTGCAGCATCGTGCCGGCCACCAGCTTGCCGATGGAATTTTCCGGCCCCGGCCGCTCGCCGCGCGACAGCGCGGAGATCGAACGATAGCTGGTGTATTTCAGGCCGCTGGCCTTGACCGCCCAGCCTGCCAGCTTCGAGCGCACGTTCTTGTCGTCGATGGCGGGACCATCCTCGAGCATCAGATCGTTGCAGAATGCGAACAGCTCCGGGAATCCGGTCGACTGCCGCGCGCCGATCGACATGCGCTCGTTCATCAGCGTGGTCAGCGAGACGTTCCAGCCGTCGCCGACCTTGCCGAGCCGCTGCGAATCCGGAATCTTCACGTCGGTGAAATACACCTCGTTGAATTCCGACTGGCCGTTGGCCTGCTTGATCGGCTTGACCACGACGCCGGGCGACTTCATGTCGAGCCAGAACATCGTCAGGCCCTTGTGCTTCGGCTGCGTTGGATCGGTACGCGTGATCACGATGCCGTAATCGGAGAAATGCGCGCCCGTGGTCCAGACCTTCTGGCCGTTGATGATCCAGTCGTCGCCCTTCTTTTCCGCGCGGGTGCGCAAACCGGCGACGTCGGAGCCGGCGGACGGCTCGGAGAACAGCTGGCACCAGACGTGTTCGCCGGAAGCCAGCGGCGGCAGATACTTCTTCTTGTCGGCATCGCTGCCGAACGCCATCATGGTCGGCCCGCACATGCCCTGCCCGATCAGGAACACGCCTTCGAGCTTGCCATAGAAGCCTTCTTCCTGCTGCCAGATCACGCGCTCGATCGGCGTCGCACCGCGGCCGCCGAATTCCTTCGGCCAGTGCAGGCAGGCCCAGCCGGCCGCGGCCTTCTTCTTCTGCCACTTCTTGGATTCTTCCAGGATGTCGCGGTTCTTCAGCTTGATGCGGCCGACGGTCGGCTGCGACAGTTCGGCTTCGAGTTCCTTCGGCGCATTGGCCTGAATCCAGGCGCGGGCCTCGGCGCGAAACGCGGCTTCTTGCGGGGTGTCATCGAAATTCATGAAAGTGATCCTTTGTTTCTCGTCATTCCGGACGATCCGCCGTGCGGATCAATCCGGAATCTGTCTCAACTGGATTCCGGGTTCGCTCGAAGACGAGCGCCCCGGAATGACGTCATCAATTTTCAACTCGCGTTCTTGAAGCGCATGCGATCGATCAACTGGTTTTCCCAGTAAGTCAGGCTTCCGAGCGACAGCGCGAGCACGTTGGCGCGCCGGTAATACAGATGGCAGTCGAATTCCCAGGTGAAGCCCATGCCGCCATGCACCTGAATGTTGTTCTTTGAGCAATGCTGGAACGCCTGCGTGGCGCTGATGCGTGCGGTTGCGGCTGCTTCCGGCAGTTCACCGGCATCGGTCGAAAGCGCCCACGCGCCGTAATAGCAATTGGAGCGCGCCAGCGTTGCCGAGACATACATGTCGGCGAGAATGTGCTTCACCGCCTGGAACGATCCGATCGGACGGCCGAACGCGACGCGGTCGAGCGCGTAGTCGCGGCCCATCTCCAGCGCGCGGTCGGCGCCGCCGACCTGCTCGAATGCCATCAGCACCGCGGCGCGATCGAGCACACGGGTCAGGATGCTCCAGCCATCGCCGGCGGCGCCGAGCGGCTCCACCTTGGCGCGGTCGAAGGCGATCTCGGCCTGGCCATGGGCCTGATCGAGATTGGCGAGCGCCTTGCGCGTCACGCCGTCGCCGTTGAGATCGACGATGAACAAACCGATGTCGGCTTCGCGGCCGGTCGAGCCGGTGCGCGCCACGACGATGGCGAAATCCGCAATCGCGCCATCCGCCACCGGCATCTTGGTGCCGGACACCGCGCCCTGCGACGCCGAGACCTTGATCGCCTTGTGCGACGGATTGCCGACGCCTTCGAACAGCGCCAGCGTGCCGATCGCTTCGCCCGACGCGATCTTCGGCAGCCACTTCGCCTTCTGCGCATCACTGCCGGCGAGCATGATCGCCTCCGCGGCGAGATAGATCGTCGACGAGAACGGCACCGGCGCCAGCACGCGGCCGATTTCCTCGGCGATCACGCAAAGCTCGAGATGCCCGGCGCCGGCGCCGCCGAACTCTTCGGGAATGGCGACGCCGAGAAAGCCCATCTCGGCGAGGCCCTTCCACAGCGCCTTGTCATAGGGCGCGTTGCCTTCCAGCACCGCGCGCACCGCCTTCGGCGGCGAATGTTCAGTCAGATAGCGCCGCGCCTGATCGCGCAATTGCTTCTGGTCGTCCGAGAATTCAAAGTTCATGAGTTTCGCCTTTTCTCAAGATTTTGTTCGAGTCGCATCATGTCATCACCGTCATTGCGAGCGGAGCGAAGCAATCCAGAGCAACGGAAAGAACAGGATTGCTTCGTCGCTACGCTCCTCGCAATGACGCTTTGAATTTTTTTCATCGATCCAGCACGATCACATCCGGTCCCGGCTGGTCTGCATAAAGCTGTTCGACAAGTGCTGCGCGGCGCTCGAGCCCCGCACGCTGGTTGATATATCCCTTGTCGGTGAGTTCATTGCCGTCGATGGACGGCGGCTCGGCCATCAGCATCGCGCGAACGATGCGGCGGCTGCTCGATCCGCTGCACGCCTTGTTGTGCGCCAGCAATCCGTCGCGCAGATGCACGCGAACCCTGGGGTGATTCACCACCGTATCCATCGACGCCGTCATGTCCTCGATCAGGCGGCGACAGGAATCGAGATTGGGCCATGCCAGCAGCCCGATAAAAGGGCGATCCTGACCCGCGACCAGCGCATCCTGAATCACCGGCGACGCGGCGGCGATGGCATCCGTGCGCAGCGAACCAACCAGAACGAATGTTCCCGTGGTGAGCTTGAAATCCTCCACCACCCGGCCGTAAAAAATCAAACCTTGCGCGGGGTCCGCCGGATCGACGAACACACCGGCATCGCCGATGCAGTAGAAACCTTCGTCGTCGAAAGCCTTCTGCGTCAATTCCGGCTGGCTGTGATATCCCGGAGTCACGTTGACCCCACGCAGCCGCAGTTCGTATTGTGCTCCGCACGGCACCATCTTCAATTCGACGCCGGGAAACGGCAGGCCGATCAGGCCGACGCGTTCGGTGTCCCAGTAGGTGCCGGTGGACGTCGGTGCGGTCTCGGTCGAGCCCCAGCCGGTGTAGAACACAAAGCGCTCGCCGGTGGTGCGGATCGCCAGCGCCTGAATCCGGTCATAGAGATCGTCCGGCAGCCGCGCACCACCATATGCCACCAATCCAAGGTTCTTGAAGAACGAGCGGCAGAGCGCGTCGTCCTTTTCCATCACCGCCGCCAGCGCCGCGTAGCCCGCCGGAACGTTGGCGTAATAGGTCGGCGAAATCTCACGCAGGTTGCGCAGCGTTTCCTCGAACTGGCCGGGCACCGGACGGCCATCGTCGATATAGAGCGTGCCGCCTTCGGTCAGCGCCACGTTGAACAGCGCGTTGCCGCCCATGGTGTGATTCCACGGCATCCAGTCGAGATAGACCCCGTCCGGGGCGTCGTCGGGGCGCGGCCGCACCTGCATCATCATGCGGGCATTGGCGCACATCATCTGCTGGGTGTTAATGACCGCCTTGGGCATGCCCGTGGAGCCGGACGTGAACAGCAGTTTGCCGACGGTGTCCGGCGTGATCCGCGCGATGGATTCCGCGACTGCGGACGTGACCGGCGTTGCGGCAAGATCGGCGTAGGCCGCGCTCTTGATATTCGAGGGCGCGCGATCGACATGAATCACAGTGATGCCGTCGAGATCGAGCGCGGCCAGCGCCTTCTCGAACATCACGCCATCCTGCACCATCACCACCGCGGGTTTCACAAGACCGAACAGGTATTTCAGCTTGGCGTGATCCTGGCTCATCAGCGAATACGCCGGCGATACCGGCGCCGCCGGAATCCGCGCCTGCATGGCCGCCTGCGTCATCAAGGCATGCTCGATGGAATTGCCGCTGAGGATCGCGATTGGACGCTCGGCGGGCAGCTTCATGTCGAGCAGCGCCTGCGTCAGCGCATCGATGGTCCGCTTGGCGTCGCCGTACGACACCTTGTGCCATTGCCGCTCGGGACCGCGGCGCTGCGCCAGCCAGATGTGATCGGGACGCGCGGCAGCCCACTTCGCGACAGACGCGGGAATGTGCGGCTCATACGGATCGAGCGGAATGCGCGACTTCAGAACGATCACACCATCGGCCCGACGGTCGACCGCGATGTCACGCGGCAGCCAGTCGATCTTCCGGAATGCGGGCTTCGTGAGCACTACTGCCGTCTCCGCGTTCACTTCGCTTCTCCCCTGAACGTGGCCTCTTGTGAGGCCTTCTGTTTGTTCGTTGGCAATTACATATTTCGGTAGATCGGCTTCCTCTTCTCCAGAAAGGCGCGGACGCCTTCCTTGAAATCCTCGGACCGGGACGTCAGCACCTGATTGCGGTCTTCCATCGCGATCACGGCTTCGATGGACGACGCATCGACGCTCATGTTGAGGCACTCCTTGGAGAGCCGCAGGCCCAGCGGCGATGCCGCCAGCATGGATTCGATGTAGGGCGCAGCCGCAGCATCGAGTTCGCTGTCATCGACGACTTCGGACACCAGGCCGACGGCGTGCGCCCGCTCCGCATGGATGAAGCGTCCGGTCAGGATCAGTTCCGACGCCACCGACACGCCGACGAGGCGCGGCAGGAAATAGCTGGTGCCGATGTCGCAGCCGCCGAGACCCAGACGAATGAAGGCGCAGTTCATCCGCGCCGACTTCGCGGCGATGCGGATGTCAGCCGCGAGCGCCAGCGCAAAACCGCCGCCGGCCGCCGCGCCCTGAACCAGCGCAATGATCGGCTGCGGACAGCGACGCATCAGCATGACGATGTCGGCAATGCGGCGCTGCGAGTCCAGGGACTCCGTCACGCCGGGCGGTTCCTGCTGCCCCGCGCGACGTTTCATTGCAT
>JAGVII010000161.1 GCA_020056155.1 Afipia sp. | reverse complement strand
GTCAGGCATGTCGGGGACCAGCGGCATTTCCCGCCCGTCCAGCACCTCGACGATCCGTCCGTCCGCCTTCAGCCGTAGCCGCTGCATGTGCACCCCTCCGCAATTTGTGAGGGTCGGCCAACGTGGTTAATCGCAGGTTAATAAAAAATCCTTGCCGCCCGGAAAGTCGATCCTTCCGGACGGCATGAGCCGGTCGGGCTATCGCATCCGCGCGTTGGCTTCGCGCCACGAACGGCGTCCGCCACCGTGAGCGAACCGCAGGCCCATTTCACGGCCGCCACCGGCGTCGTAGGAAATGTGGATGTGCTTCACACGTCCTGCGTCGGTCGAGTAGCCACCGCTCCAGCCCTTGAGCTGCGCGTAGATGCATCCATAGGGGCCGCGCACGTCCACCGCCTTGCCCTGGGCATGGAGCGACATCCGCCGCGTGCCCGCGATCCGTGTATGCCGGACTCCCGAGATCGCGTGCGTGCCCGGACAGGCCGCCTGAATCGAAGCGAGCTTGGCCTGCAGCGGACCGACCAGACCTGCGGCATATCGCTCGGATGCGTGAGAGGCGCGTTCGACGGCCACGCGCGGAGCGCGCTCAACATTGCGTTGCGCACGCTCCAGCGCCCGCTGCTGCCGCCTGCTCAGGCGAGGCGTCGCCGACTCCGCAGTAAAATAGGCCGGCGCTGCCTTGCGCTGGCTGCGCTGACCACGCTGGCGTGCATGGATCGGATTGTTGACGCCGACGCAAGGCATGGTGATGTTGCATTCGGGCGAAACGGCCGGTGTGCGAACGCGCGCTTCGGCGATTGACGACAACGCACAAAACGCCGCCACGGCGGTAACTGTTCTAATCAAAATTTTCAGCTCCGGAGATTTTGCGTCGGGCAGGCCACACGGCACATCGCCCTGATCGCAACAATGTAAAAGCCGCTGAAACATCGGCGTTTAGCGGCTAGCGATAGGCGTGTTTTATTGCGGCAGGTGGCGACAATGAGGCACAGAGGTGGCCAGCGTCCCGGTGAGCGCAGAGAACCTATGCGATAACGGGCAGCGTGAATCGCCATTGGGACAAGCATGCCGCCAAGCATCAGCGATACGATTGCACACCATTGCAAAAACGATGACGCTGATTTGCGTGTGCGTTCGCGCCATTACCCAATCGACACCGCTGAACGCAATGCTAAACGTGCGGCGCGCGAACAGCGCCTCGTGTCCGAAGTTCGGACCTGCGAACCGCCACACCCGGAATTTGTCATGAACGCACTTAGGGCCGCGCTGCTCTCCCTCCTCGTCGGATCGGCGTCGGTTGCCAACGCCGCCGGCTGCCCGCACAGGGATGCGCTCGGCACCTCGCGTGTCATGACGATCGACCCGCAGGCGTTTCCCCGTGTCGGGCTCAAAAGCTTTCCGCAGTCCCTGCCGCTGGCGGACAAGGAGGTCGTGCTGACCTTCGACGACGGCCCCTTCCCTCCGACCACGACGAAGGTTCTGGCCGCGCTCGCCAGCGAATGCGTGCAGGCGACATTTTTTCTGATCGGCCGGAACGCCGAAGCCAACCCGGACATCGTCAAGAGGATCGCGGCGGCGGGCCACAGCATCGGCCATCACACCTGGTCGCACCAGCCGCTCGACCGGATCGGTTACCCGCAGGCGCTCGAGGAAATCGACCGCGGGATCGCCGCCGACGAGAAGGCCCTGCACGGCCAAGCCAGGCGCATCCCGTCCACGCCGTTCTTCCGCTTTCCGGGCTTCGCCTCGACGCCTGCGTTGCTGAACGGTCTTCAGTCACGCGGGATTGCGGTTTTGGGGGCCGACCTGTGGGCGAGCGACTGGAATCCGATGACGCCGGATCAGCAGTTGCGCCTGTTGATCGAGCGCCTTGAGCACCGGGGCAAGGGCATCATCCTTCTCCACGACACCAAGGCGCAGACGGCGAAGATGCTGCCGGCGTTCCTGCTGTATCTCCGGCGCAATGGCTACAAGGTCGTTCATCTGGTCGCCCCCAAGGCGATCAGGAGCTCCATGAACGACCGGTAGCTCCCGCCGAATTAATCCGGCGTTCAGAGCCTGACGGTAAGCCATCAGCTCGCGCCATGCCCACAGGTTTTCCATGTGCCGAACCATCACCGCACGCCGCACCGCTTCGATCCTGACAATGCTGAGCCTGCTCACGGCCGCAGCTTCGCTTGGGACGGCGGCGGCCCGTGCCGCGGATTGTCCCGGCAATCCAGATGCACTCGGCACATCGCGCACCATCGTCGTGGACCCGAGGGAGCATCCGCGCGTCGGCACCATGCAGTACGGCGAGACGCTGCCGCTTCAGGACCGTGAAGTGGTCCTGACTTTCGACGACGGTCCGCTTCCCGCTCACACCAATGCCATTCTCGACATTCTCGCCGCGCAATGCGTGAAGGCGACGTTCTTCCTGGTCGGACGTATGGCGAAGGAGTTTCCGCAGGACGTTCGGCGCATCCACGACGCGGGGCACACCATTGGCACCCACAGCGAGAACCACCCCTTCCAGTTCGGAAAGTTGCCGCCGGAGCGCATGGCCGCCGAAATCGATGACGGCATCGCCCACGTGGCTGCCGCCCTCGCCGATCCCTCCCAGCTCGCGCCGTTCTTCCGCATTCCGGGCCTGCGCCGGAGCGACGCCGTCGAGGCGGCTCTCAGCAGCCGCGGCATCATGAACTGGAGCGCCGACTTCCCCGCCGACGACTGGCGAAAGATTTCGCCAGCTCAGGTCGCGCATTTCGC
>JAGVII010000756.1 GCA_020056155.1 Afipia sp. | reverse complement strand
CCTCAAATGAAAAAGATACGTGTTGCAGTCAGACGCAAGATTCACAAGGCAGGATCGATCGTTGTCGGCAGCCGCCCGGTCACCTGCACGGTTCACAATCTTTCGGCGACCGGCGCCGCGCTCAGTGTCAGGCAGTCATCGACACTGCCGGACTCGTTTGTTCTGATCCTTGAAATGGAGCACCGGCGGCGTCCGTGCCGGGTCGTCTGGCGCCGGGGAAACCGGATCGGCGTGAGCTTTGCGCGCTGACGTTCTTCGTCAAGCCCGTTGCGGACAAGAGCAGCTCTTGCGACTAACCTGCGACGGCCACCCAAGCCAGCCAACCCGCCATCAGCGCCAGTATCGCCGAAAGCGTGCGCCGGATCACGCTGCGCATACGGTTATCGGCGATCCATCGGCCCGATTGATCCGCCGCGATCACGATCGTCGAATGTACAATCGAGGCGACAGCAACCGCGGCCGTGCCGAGCATTGCCAATTGAAGAGTGACGGATCGCGTGCTGGCAGGATCGATGAAGCCCGGCACGACCGATAAAAAGAACAGAATCGATTTCGGATTGAAAACGTTCGAGAGAAACCCCCGCCAGAAAAGAGAGCCTGGAACAAGCGGTCCCTTGGACGAAGTTTCTGGCACCGGCTGCCATCCCTCCCAGGCCAGAAAGAGAAGATAGGCGATGCCAGCCCATCGAAGCGATTCATACAGGGCCGGATAGTTTTGAATAGCAGCTCCCGCGCCGAGAGCCACCAGAACGGCATGGGTGGCGAGGCCAAGCGCAATCCCCGCGGTCGCAATGAGACCGGCAACACGACCGCGCGCGAGAGACAATGCTGCGAGATAGGCCATGTTGGGCCCGGGCGTCAGCTCCAGCAGAAATACCGTGAGGACGAATTTGAGCAAGGGACTGACCTTGGGAATTAGGGCCCGTAGAACCTACGATGCCTTTGCTTGTAGCGAAGGATTTTCCATATCGTCCTGCGGCGACAGAAGGTAAATGCCTGACATAGGATCGACCCAAGCCAGGTGATCATGGACTTGTTCGACACCTGGGACATTTTCCGTCGCAACGATGATGGCCTGACGAACGTGCTCGTCCGTTATGGCACCACACAGATCGACGACGCCGTTCCGGACGATCGCATTGATTCCGATCGGAGCCCAATGGTGATCCTCAATTGTCGCAAGGATCCGACTACGGAGACCGGTATCATCCGGCGTCGGATCTGGCAGTCCGCGCGACACGCTGGAAACAGCCTGCACGAAATTTTGTCGACTGATTATGCCGACGATCTTTTTCTCGCGCGTGATGGGCACGCGCTTGATGCGATGCTTTTCCATAAGCAGAACGATCTCGGCCAGAGAAGCCTCTTCAGACGCGGTGTAAAGATTTTGGGTCATGACCTCGCGAACCTTCCGGCCCGCCGTCTTCACATATTCCTCTGCCATCCGGCCAGGGCCCAAGATTAATTCAAGCCAACGCGGCCTCTTTCGTCGGGTATCAAGTTCCTGCCTGCGAAGAAAATCCCTTTCTGTCACAATCCCGACAATATCACCCCTTGCGTCAACGACGGGCAAGCCGCTGATGTGATTGGAAAGCATGAGCCGAGCGGCGTCAGCGAGCGTCGCATCGGGGCCGATTGTAATGACATGATGGGTCATGATGTGATGGGCCTTCATTCGCTCCTCCTGAGGCTCAACTCCGAGATTGGACTGCCCAACAGACTATTCTCCCTGCGAGCGACGCCTCTGATCCAGATCAAGGCGATTTGCGGCCTTCCCCTCATCATGTGCGAAAGGGAGAATCTGCCATGGCTATTCGTGATGTCTTTTTTCCGCTCCTCAACTATCCGGAGCCGATCGACGCAGCCGCCATCGACGCGGTCGTGGATCTGGCGGAGAACTTGTCGAAGCCTTGCGACATTGCCGGGATCCGCCGGCAAGTTCGCACGCGCATCTCCGCCCTAATTCTGGAAACGGAGATTGAACCGGGATTGTATTTCGAGGGCGCTG
>JAGVII010000654.1 GCA_020056155.1 Afipia sp. | reverse complement strand
TGGCGGATGATTTCGCCGACGCGCAACTGCCGCTGCGAGGCGCCGGTCGTGCCGCCGCGAGGGTCGCTGTCCTTTTTGCGTGTGGCCATGATGATCCCTGCCGAAAAATCAAATCGTCATGCCCGCGCATATCGCGGGCATGCATGTCGTTCCTGATGTTGCTGGCAAGACGTGGATGGCCGGAGAAGTTCCGGCCATGCCGCCTTAGCTTTCTTAAAAATCCAGCCCGCCTGTAAGACTTGGACTTACAAGGAGCGCTGAATGGTCTCCACGCGATAACACTCGATAACGTCGCCGACGCGCATGTCCTGATAGTTCTCGAAGGCCATGCCGCACTCCTGGCCGGACTGGACTTCCTTCACTTCGTCCTTGAAGCGCTTCAAGGTCGAGAGCTTACCTTCGTGCACGACGACGTTGTCGCGGATCAGGCGCACGTTCGCGCCGCGTTCCACGGTGCCGTCGGTCACGCGGCAACCCGCGATCTTGCCGACCTTCGAGATGTTGAACACTTCGAGGATCTGCGCATTGCCCAGCATGGTTTCGCGCAGCGTCGGCGCGAGCAGGCCGGACATCGCCTTTTTCACGTCATCCACCAGATCGTAGATGATGTTGTAATAACGAATCTCGATGCCGTTGCGCTTGGCGAGAGCCGCCGCTTCCTTGTTGGCACGGACGCTGAAGCCGATGATCGCGGCGTTGAAGCCTTCCGCCAGCGTCACGTCGGATTCCGAGATGCCGCCGACGCCTGCATGAAGAATGCGAGCCGCGACTTCATCGGTGCCGAGCTTTTCGAGCGAGCCGAGAATCGCTTCCAGCGAACCCTGCACGTCGGCCTTGATGACCAGCGGGAAGTCCTTGCGGCCCGTGGTCTTGAGCTGCGACATCATCTGTTCGAGCGATCCGCGCATGCCGGCATTGCTGGCGGCGGATTTCTCGCGCTTCTGATGGGCGCGGTAGCTCGTGACTTCGCGGGCGCGGGCTTCGTTCTCGACCACGGCGAGGCGGTCGCCGGCTTCCGGCGGGCCGTTGAAGCCGAGCACCTCGACCGGAACCGACGGACCGGCTTCCTGCACGGTCTCGCCCTGATCGTTGATCAGCGCGCGGACACGGCCCATTTCAGCGCCGGCCACGATGATGTCGCCGACCTTGAGCGTGCCGCGCTGAACCAGCACGGTGGCCACCGGACCGCGGCCGCGATCGAGCTTGGCTTCGATCACGGTGCCTTCGGCCGGGCGGTCCGGATTGGTTTTCAGGTCGAGCAGGTCGGCCTGCAGCGCGATCATTTCGAGCAGCTTGTCGAGGTTGGTCTTGTTCTTCGCGGACACTTCAACATCGACGACGTCGCCGCCGAAGGATTCGACCTGAACTTCATGCTGCAGCAGTTCGGTGCGCACGCGCTCGGCCTTGGCGTCCGGCTTGTCGATCTTGTTGATCGCCACGATCATCGGAACATTCGCGGCCTTGGCGTGATTGATCGCCTCGATCGTCTGCGGCATGACGCCGTCGTCGGCCGCCACGACCAAGATGACGATGTCGGTGACCTTGGCGCCGCGTGCGCGCATCGCGGTAAACGCGGCGTGGCCCGGCGTGTCGATGAAGGTGATCTTCTTGCCGCTTTCCGGCGAGGTGACCTGATAGGCACCGATATGCTGGGTGATGCCGCCGGCTTCGCCGCTGACGACATTGGCGTGGCGCAGGGCGTCCAGCAGCGAGGTCTTGCCGTGATCGACGTGGCCCATGACGGTCACGACCGGCGGACGCGGCGTGGTGTCCGAGGCATGATCGTCGGCGACGTCGAACAGGCCTTCTTCCACGTCCGACGCGGCGACGCGCTTGACGGTGTGACCCATTTCCTCGGCGATCAGCTGAGCGGTATCGGCATCGATCACGTCGGTGATCTTGTGCATCGCGCCCTGCTTCATCAGCAGGCGGATGACGTCCACCGCGCGTTCGGTCATGCGGTTGGCGAGTTCCTGAATCGTGATCGCTTCAGGGATCGTCACTTCGCGGATCAGCTTTTCCTTCGGCTCGTTGGACGCATGGCCCTTGAGGCGCTGGGTGCGGCGGCGGAACGAGGCGATCGAGCGCTCGCGCACGTCGTCGGCATTGAGCGCCGTCGAAAGGGTCAGACGGCCGCGCTGCT
>JAGVII010000238.1 GCA_020056155.1 Afipia sp. | reverse complement strand
GTCGGGCGCGCGCGAAGCGAAGCTGTCCGCGCTTGGCGTGGCCTCGGGTGTCTACAAGCCGGACGGCATCGTCGGCGATCTCGGCGGCGGTTCGCTTGAACTCATCGACGTGCGTGGTCATCGCATCCGTTCGGGCACGACATTGCCGCTCGGCGGCCTCGCCTTGCAGGATGCGTCGCAGAAATCGCTGAAAAAGGCGGAGCGGATCGTCGCCGGCCAGCTGACCGGATTGCCGCAACTCAAGGCGGGAACGGGACGGACGTTCTATGCGGTTGGCGGCACATGGCGTGCGCTGGCGCGCATCCACATCATCCAGAGCGGCTATCCGCTGCGCGTGATGCACGGCTACAGCATTCCAGCCGCCGAAGCGCTCGACTTTGTGCGACGGCTTCGCCGTCTCGCCGCGAGCAACACGCTTGCCGACATCGAGACCGTAGCCGATGCCCGCCGCCCGCTGCTGACCTATGCCGCGCTGGTGCTGGAATATATCATTCGCGTCGCGAAGCCGAAGAACATCGTTTTCTCGACCTACGGCGTTCGCGAAGGGTTGCTTTACGAGATGCTGCCCGAAAAGGAGCAGCACAAGGACGGGCTGATCGCAACGGCGCAGACGATGAACGAGTTGCGCTCGCGTTCGCCTCGCCACGCCGACGATCTGATCATGTGGAGCGACAAGCTCTTCCGGGTCGCGGGCCTGCGCGAAACCGACGACGAGAAGCGGCTGCGTCATGCGGCGTGCTGGCTGTCCGACACCGCCTGGCGCGCTCATCCGGATCATCGCGGCGAGCAATCGCTCGATTTCATCATCAACGGGAATTTCGGCGCGGTGACCCATGAGGGCAGGGTGTTTCTCGCGCTCGCTGCTTTCTATCGCTACGCCGGATTGAACCCGGAGAATGAGGCGCCGGAATCGGTGCGCGCGCTCGTTCCGCCCGCGATGGTCGAGCGTGCACGCCTGATTGGCGCCGTGTTTCGCGTTGCCTTCATGATTTCCGCGGCACAGCGCGGCGTGCTGCCGCACACCCATTTCCGCAATCAGGGCCGCAAGCTTATCCTGGTGTTCGACAAGCGCGCCACCGACCTTGCCGCCGACCGCGTCACCAATCGCTTCAAACAGCTCGCGCGCCTGATCGGACGCACCGCCATGATCGTGAAGCGATAGTCGTCGCGCCCTCCATCCCATCGGAAATCGGGTGGAAGGCGCGGAGTGACCGGACTACTTCGGGCTTGCAAGACAGGAGCCCGATGATGGTCGCAGCAGCAAAAGCCAAAGTTTCGATGTCGCCAGCCTTGGCACGCGCGGAGGCGCTGGATTGGCCAGGCATCGCCGCACATCTCGATGGGAACGGCTGGGCCGTATTGCCGCGCTTGCTGGCCCCGCAGGAATGCGGCGCAATCGCGGGGCTCTATGACGAGGAGAGCATCTTCCGCAGCCACATCATCATGGGCCGGCATGGCTTCGGGCGAGGCGAATACAAATACTTTTCATATCCATTGCCTGACATCGTCGCCGATCTACGGACGGCGCTGTATCCGCAGCTGGCGCCGATCGCCAACCGATGGAACGAATTGATGGGGATCGATGTGCGCTATCCGGCGGCGCATGCCGACTTCATCAAGCGCTGCCACAAGGCCGGTCAGACGCGGCCGACGCCGCTGCTGCTGCGGTATGCCGCGGGCGATTACAACTGCCTGCATCAGGACCTGTATGGTGAGCATGTGTTTCCGCTGCAGGTCGCGATCCTGCTGTCGGAGCCGGGGCGCGACTTTGCCGGCGGTGAGTTCGTGCTGACGGAGCAGCGCCCCCGCATGCAGTCACGCGCGGCGGTGGTGCCGCTGGAGCAGGGCCATGCTGTGGTGTTCGCGGTTCATCACCGTCCGGTGCAGGGCACCCGAGGAACCTATCGCGTCAATCTGCGCCATGGCGTCAGCCAGCTAAGGTCCGGCCACCGGCACACGGTCGGCATCATTTTCCACGACGCCAAATAGCGCGTCCGCTGCGGGCGGCTTATTGGCCGTTCGATGGGTTCAAAGGCTCGACGGCTGGCACGTTTGTCGCTTTGGCATATTTGTCGCTTTGGCATATTTGTCGCATAAGACGACGTCACACGTATGCCCGCAACGAGAAGCCGTACCCGACATGAGCAATGCCACCCTGGATCGCGTCGTGAAGGAAATCACCGACGAGATGATGGAACGAAAGGATCGCGGAGACGTCGCCACCTACATTCCGGAACTGGCCCGGGTCGATGTCAATTCGTTCGGTCTCGTCGTGGTCGATTCCAACGGGCACGTCGCTGCGGGCGGCGATGCCGATACGATGTTCTCGATTCAAAGCATCTCAAAGGTGTTCACGTTCACGCTCGCCTTGGGCATGATCGGCGACAAGCTGTGGCAGCGGGTGGGGCGCGAACCGTCGGGCAGTCCATTCAATTCGATCGTTCAGCTTGAGCGCGAACGCGGCATCCCGCGCAATCCGTTCATCAACGCCGGCGCGATCGCGGTGACCGATGCCATCCTGTCCGGGCATCAGCCCAAGGAGACGCTCGGCGAAATCCTGCGGTTCATGCAGTTCCTCTCGGGCGACTCCTCGATCACGATCGATAATGCCGTCGCGGCTTCGGAGCAGCGCACCGGCTTTCGCAACATCGCGCTCGCCAATTACATGAAATCGTTCGGCGTCGTGGAGAATCCGGCAGAGCTTACGCTCGGCGTCTATTTCCACCAATGCGCCATCGCCATGTCGTGCCGTCAACTCGCGTTGGCAGGCCGGTTTCTCGCTCATTCCGGACGCAATCCGTCGACGGGATTCCTGGTCGTGCCGCCGGAGCGCGCGCGGCGCATTAACGCCGTCATGCTGACATGCGGACACTACGACGGGTCGGGGGAGTTTGCCTATCGGGTTGGCCTGCCGGGCAAGAGCGGTGTCGGCGGCGGCATCATGGCCATTGCGCCGGGCAAGGCCTCGATCGCGGTCTGGTCGCCTGGGCTCGATTCCAACGGCAATTCCCGGATTGGCCGCGACGCCCTTGAAATACTCAGCAAGCGCATGGGCTGGTCGATCTTCGGGGCGTGACGCAGGGCGCGGGCCCAAAGTTAAAGGGCCGAAGCGCGATGCTTCGACCCTTTTATTTGACGTCGCTGTCCACCGGGCGGACTTGCCACCCGGGCTTCATGCCGGCCGGCGGCATCAGTGTTCGCGGCCGCGCTTGGCGTCTTCGATGGCGGCTTCGTGGTACCAGCCGCTGCCGGAGACTGCATAGTCCAGTGTCGGTTTGGCGGGCTCGTTTTGGCTGCTGAGCGCCGCGCGGCCGCCCACAGGGAATTGGTAGATCTTGGCCGTCGGCTGGGTCGAATTAGGTGTCATTCCGGTCTCCTCTCGTTGGGCGCATCTGCGCTTCGAGATAATGTAAGGGGAACGCACGTCTTTTGCGCGGGTTGCCCTATAGAAAGCAGGCATTTGCATACAATTTGCGCATCCGCGATTCTGCGCCTTCACTCAGCATGCGCTTGAAGCGTTAACGCACCCACACCTCAAGGGTTTCCGGCCGGGACCGGCTTGGATCGGGCCGCCGCCAA
Organism: Afipia sp.; assembly: GCA_020056155.1. GTDB lineage: Bacteria > Pseudomonadota > Alphaproteobacteria > Rhizobiales > Xanthobacteraceae > Afipia. The sequence continues at coordinate 1,692 of JAGVII010000238.1, read as the reverse complement.
ACGAGGCAGGCGAAAAAACTGATGCGAAAACGCGCACATGGCCGGGCAGGGGTCGGCGAATCAGTCCGGCCCCTGCCGGTTGGCGCGGGAGCGATCTGCCGCTCTGCGGACAGCATCGACCGAGGGCCTGGGTTGGCATGTTAAATGCTTATTAAGACGTCAGCCGTTTGCGGCCGGGCTCTCCGGCGGCTAAACCGGCCGGGAATTTAGCACTGCAATTGTCCACTCACGAGAGATCGCAATGACAAAGTATAAGCTCGAGTACATCTGGCTCGACGGATACACCCCAACACCCAACCTTCGCGGAAAAACACAGATCAAGGAATTCGACGCGTTTCCGACGCTCGAGCAGCTCCCGCTCTGGGGCTTCGATGGAAGCTCGACCATGCAGGCGGAAGGGCACAGCTCGGATTGCGTTCTGAAGCCGGTCGCGATCTATCCGGATGCGACACGCATCAACGGCGCTCTGGTGATGTGCGAAGTCATGATGCCGGACGGCAAGACCCCGCACGGCTCGAACAAGCGCGCCACCATTCTCGATGACGCCGGCGCGTGGTTCGGTTTCGAGCAGGAATACTTCTTCTACAAGGACGGCCGTCCGCTCGGCTTCCCCGAGGCCGGCTATCCGGCACCGCAGGGTCCGTATTACACCGGCGTCGGCTACAGCAACGTCGGCTCGGTTGCCCGCGAAATCGTCGAAGAGCACCTCAACCTGTGTCTCGCAGCCGGCATCAACCACGAAGGCATCAACGCCGAAGTGGCGAAGGGCCAGTGGGAGTTCCAGATTTTCGGCAAGGGCTCCAAGAAGGCCGCTGACGAAATGTGGATCGCGCGTTACCTGCTTCTGCGTCTAACCGAGAAGTACGGAATCGACATCGAATTCCACTGCAAGCCGCTCGGCGACACCGACTGGAACGGCTCGGGCATGCACGCCAACTTCTCGACCGAGTATATGCGCACGGTCGGCGGCAAGGATTACTTCGAAGCGCTGATGAAGCAGTTCGACAAGAACCTGATGGACCACATCGCCGTTTACGGCCCGGACAATGACAAGCGTCTGACCGGCAAGCACGAGACCGCGCCGTGGAACAAGTTCAGCTACGGCGTGGCCGATCGCGGCGCTTCGATCCGCGTTCCGCATTCCTTCGTCAACAACGATTATAAGGGCTACCTCGAAGACCGCCGCCCGAACTCCCAGGGCGACCCCTACCAGATCGCTTCGCAGATCCTGAAGACGATCTCCGAAGTTCCGACGGGTGCCAAGAAGGCTGCAGCCTAAGAGCTTAGGGCCGAGCTGTCCGAGATAGCTTGAGCCATGAGTTACCCCTTTTGGTTCAAGTGACGCCGGGCGGAAGTTCAAGCTTCCGTCCGGTTTTTTCTTCGAGGGGTGCGGATCAGAAAACGGGTGGAAGGTTCGCCGTGAATCGGTTCATCTGAGGGTGAGGCAGGCGCGGCGAGACCGTGCCGTTCACTTTGGGCCGATGATGCGCGACCTGTTCGACGGCGATGTTACCGAGCTGCGCGATGTGCAACTCGCACCCGGCGCAATGCTGCTGGCGGGGTTCGCGCGGCCGCTGGAATCGCAGCTGATCGACGCTGTGAACGCGATCATAGAACCCGCGCCGTTTCGTCACCTTGTTACGCCGGGCGGTCACCGGATGTCGGTGGCCATGACCAATTGCGGACGGGTGG
>JAGVII010000847.1 GCA_020056155.1 Afipia sp. | reverse complement strand
GTTCTGGTAGCCGGTGCAGCGGCACAGATTGCCTTCAAGCTCTTCGCGGATGACATGATCGCTGAGGTCATGCCCCTTGCGATGAACGAGATCGACCGCGGTCATGATCATGCCCGGCGTACAGAACCCGCATTGCAGCCCGTGATGCTCGCGGAACGCCTCCTGCATCGGATGCAGTGGCGCGCCGTCGGCAGCAAGGCCCTCAATGGTCGTCACATTATGGCCATCGGCCATTACCGCCAGCGTCGTGCAGGACTTCACGGCCTTGCCGTCGAGATGGACGACACAGGCTCCGCATTGCGAGGTATCGCATCCGACGTGGGTCCCCGTCAGACGAAGATGCTCGCGCAAAAACTGGACGAGCAGCGTGCGTGAATCGACCTTACCCGTCACAGGATTGCCGTTCACGATCAGTGAAATCTTGGCCATCAACACTCTCTTGTTTTCGGCTTGGCGCCCAAGGCCCAGACACAAGGCTTGGACACGAGTTGCGCAACGCCGCATGGCGCGGCGCAAAACGCGTTTAAAATGGTTCCAAATTCATAATATGGGCCATTGCGGCAATGAGCAACCTCACCGCACCGCGCTTCCGGACAAGAAGGCTTGATTTGTGCGGGCAGCTGATATGCCCAAACGGCCTCAGGCCGCCTTCACTGCGTCTGCGAACTTCGTAAAAAATTCATCGGCCAGCTTCTTGGCCGCGCCGTTGATCAGGCGCTGACCGAGTTGCGCCAGCTTTCCGCCGATCTGGGCATCGACATTATAGCTCAGCAGCGTGCCGCCGTCCTTTTCCGCGAGCGCCACCGTGGCCCCGCCCTTGGCGAATCCGGCGACGCCGCCTTCGCCTTCGCCGGAAATCTTGTAGCTGTTCGGCGGATCAAAATCGCTCAGGGTGACCCTGCCCTTGAATCGCGCGGACACCGGCCCGACCTTCATCTTGGCAACGGCCTGAAACTGGTTGTCCCCTGCCCGCTCCAACTCCTCGCAGCCCGGAATACAGGCCTTCAGAACGGCCGGATCGTTAAGTTTCTCCCAGACCACTTCACGAGAAGCAGGAAGCTGCACCTCACCCGTCATCGTCATTGCCATGTGCAAGCCTCCTTTATTCGATAGCCGCAACCCCGCGGCCCTGCCAGTCTCAGTTAGGATACAGTGTTCGCAAAAGAAAGGGTACCGTACGGGAAGGAGCGTTGCAAAAACATCGAACAGCAATCTTCGTCCTGCTGCAGTGCTTTCGGACCGCTATTGGCAGGCGTCGGAGCCTTGGATAGGGTCCGCGCATCATGAGTTCATCCCTGCCTCCCTTGCTCGCACCTCTGCTGTCGAGCGCCGCCATGCGCACCGTATGCGACGACGAAGTGTATCTACAGCATATGCTGGACTTTGAGCATGCCCTTGCGCGTGCCGAAGCCGCGGTCGGCATCATTCCAGCCAGTGCCGTCGTCAGTATCGCGAAAGCCTGTCATGCCGAATCGTTCGACCGCGCCGTGCTCGCCGAGGCTGCGGTCCAGGCCGGCAATCTCGCCATTCCGCTGGTGAAAATGCTGACTGCGAAGGTCGCGGGCGCGGACCCGTCCGCCGCGCGCTATGTGCACTGGGGCGCAACCAGCCAGGACGTGATCGACACCGCGACGATGTTGGGCCTGCGCGCCGCCATCAATGCGCTGATTGTCGATCTCGACCGCGCCATCACGGGATTTGCCCGGATGGCCATTCAGCATCGCGAGACGGCGGTGGTCGCGCGGACGTGGCTACAGCACGCCCTGCCGATGCCTTTCGGATTGAAGCTCGCGGAATACGCGGCTGCACTGCATCGTTCGCGCAGACGCCTGAAACGACTGCGCAGTGAAACGCTGGCCTTGCAGTTTGGCGGCGCCGCCGGAACGCTCGCCGCCCTGGGTGACAACGGCCTGAAGGTCGCAGAGCAACTTGCCCAGGAACTGTCGCTGCCGCTGCCGGATGCGCCGTGGCATACGCATCGCGACCGAATCGCGGATGTGGCGGCCGCGCTGGCTATTCTTACAGGCACATGCGGCAAGATTGCGCGCGACATATCCCTGATGATGCAGACCGATGTCGCGGAAGCCTTCGAGCCCGCAGCCGAAGGCCGTGGCGGCTCATCGACGATGCCGCACAAGCGCAACCCTGTTGCGGCGGCAAGGGCACTGGCGGCAGCGACAATGGCACCGAATCTTGCGGCAACGATTTTCGATGCGCAGGTTCAGGATCATGAACGCAGCGCCGGCCCCTGGCATGCCGAGTGGCCGACATTGCCGACGCTGCAGCTGGTGACGTCGGGAGCGCTATCCGCGATCGCCGAGATCGCCGAAGGACTCGACGTCGATACCGCACGCATGCGCGCCAATCTCGACATGACCCAGGGGCTCGTCATGGCCGAGGCCGTGGCGATGGCGCTGGCTGAGAAGATCGGCAAAGGCGAAGCCCATCACATCGTCGAGGCCGCCAGCCGCAGGGCGATCGAAACCCGGCAGCATCTGCGCAGCGTTCTCGCGGAAGATACCCGCGTCACCACTCATATCGACATCGCCACGCTGGAAAGCCTTTTCGACCCGATGGCCTATCAGGGCGTCTCGCAAACATTGATCGACCGGCTGCTCGCTTCGCTGGACAGCGAATAACAACAAGATGTCACGGAGAAACAATCATGCCTATGATCGATGCTGACGGATGCCTGCTCAATGTCTCGGTGGAGGGGCGCGACGGCGGAC
>JAGVII010000801.1 GCA_020056155.1 Afipia sp. | reverse complement strand
TGGAGCAGCGAGCGCCGCGCTTCGTCGCGCTGCTGCAAACCGAGGGCGGCAAGACCATCGACGATGCGGTGTCGGAGGTGCGCGAGGCGGTGGATTTCTGCCGTTACTACGCCATGGAAGGCCGCAGGCTGTTCGGCGATGGCCTCTCTCTCCCCGGCCCCACCGGCGAGAGCAACGTTCTTCGATTGCGCGGGCGAGGCGTCATGGTGGCGATCTCGCCGTGGAATTTTCCGCTGGCGATCTTTTTAGGTCAGGTGGCCGCATGCCTGATGGCCGGCAACGCAGTCCTGGCCAAGCCCGCCGAGCAGACCCCGCGCATCGCAGCCGAAGCCGTGGCACTGCTGCATGAGGCAGGCATTCCGAAGGCGGCACTTCATCTGGTGCAGGGTGACGGAAAGACCGGCGCGGCGCTGGTTGCGCATCCGGACATTGCCGGCGTGGTGTTCACCGGCTCCACCGAAGTGGCACGCTCCATCAACCGGACCTTGGCCGCAAAGGATGGCCCGATCGTGCCGCTGATCGCGGAGACCGGCGGCATCAACGCCATGATCGTCGATGCAACGGCGCTGCCCGAACAGGTCGCCGACGACGTGGTGACCTCGGCGTTCAGGTCGGCCGGCCAGCGCTGCTCGGCCTTGCGGCTGCTGTTCGTGCAGGACGATGTCGCCGATCGCATGATCGAGATGATCGCGGGCGCGGCACGCGAACTGACCGTCGGCGATCCGCACGATCCGGCCACGCAGATCGGCCCGGTGATCGACGCCGAGGCCAAACAGCGCCTCGATGCGCATATCGCCCGCATGACGACAACTGCCCGCGTTCATTTCGCCGGTAACGCGCTCTCATCAGGAAATTTCGTCGCGCCGCATATCTTCGAGTTGCAAAGTGCGGATCAACTGACCGAAGAAGTGTTCGGCCCGATCCTGCATGTGGTGCGCTACAAGGCGGCGGATTTCGAGCGCGTGCTGCAATCCATTGCCTCAAGCGGCTACGGCCTAACGCTCGGCGTTCATTCGCGGATCGACGACACCGTGGAAACCGTGGTGGAGCGGCTCGCGGTGGGCAATATCTACGTCAACCGCAATATGATCGGCGCCGTGGTCGGCGTGCAGCCGTTCGGCGGACATGGACTGTCGGGCACAGGACCGAAGGCCGGCGGACCGCATTATCTGCCGCGCCTCGCCACCGAGCAGACGGTGACCATCAACACCGCGGCGGCCGGCGGCAATGTCGGATTGATGACAGAGGAATGAAGCGGCACGACATCCAATCCACCGTCATTGCGAGGAGCACTTGCGACGAAGCAATCCAGAAATGGCTCAAAACTGGATTGCTTCGCTTCGCTCGCAATGACGATAGATAACCGTCGAGCGCCAACCCTACATCACCACAGGCTTGTCCGGCAGTTCGTTGCGCGGCGCGCCGCCCGCCGGGAAATGCTTCGCGAGCAGCCTGGTGACGGCAGCGATGCCCTTCAGCACCCCGCCCTCGAAATTCCCGGCGCGGAATTCCGCTTCCATCAGCCGGCAGATGGCTTCCCATTCCGACTGCTGGACTTTCTCGTTGATGCCGCGGTCGGCGACGATCTCGACATCGCGATCGGCGAGCAGCAGATAGATCAGAACGCCGTTGCTTTGCTCGGTGTCCCACACCCGCAGATGCGCGAACACATCGATGGAGCGCGCACGCGCCGACTGGTCCTTGAACAGCGGCACGCCGTCGAGCGCGCCTTCCACCGCGAAGCGGATCTGACCGGTGTGCATCGCCTCGCTGGCCTTGATGGCCTTCTCGATATTGGCCAGCGCCTGGCGCGGGAACGCGCGCCGGACCCGCCAGCGGTTGAGAAGAAGATGCCTGCCGATACGCTTGATACCCATTGCTGTGCTCTCGGCTACCAACTGCCCGATGCGCCGCCGCCGCCGAAGCTGCCGCCGCCTCCGCTGAAACCGCCGCCCGAACTGCTCGACCCGCCGGAACTGAATCCGCCGCCGTAACCGCCCCGGCCTCGGCCGCCGCCGGACGACATGATCGTGTCGCCGATCAGCGTGACAACGAAGGCGATCATTCCCCCGATGGCCGCGATCGACAAGGCACCCAGGAAAAACCAGATAAAGAACGCAACTCCGCCGCCGGCGACAAGCGAACCGAGCAACCGCCCGAAGATCGCCCTGAAGATTCCGCCGCCGACCAGCACGATGATCAGAAGAAACGGAAAGTACTCGCCGATCAGGCCGAGGTCGGGCATCTCGCCCTCGGGCTTTGGCGCCGGCAACGGCTCGCCGTCGATCACTTTCAGGATGCGGTCGGCACCATCGGATATGCCGCCGGCGAAATCGCCGCTTCGAAATTTCGGCGTGATGATTTCGTCAATGATCCGCTTCGATGTCGCGTCGTTCAGCGCGCCCTCGAGGCCGTAGCCAACCTCGATGCGCAGCTTGCGGTCGTTCCTGGCGATCAGCAGCAATGCACCGTCGTCGACCTTCCGGCGCCCGAGCTTCCATTGCTCGACCACGCGCAGCGCATACTGCTCGATGGTTTCCGGCTGGGTGGTGGGCACGATCAGCACCGCGAGCTGGCTGCCCTTGCGATCCTCGAACGCCTTCAGTTTTTGATCGAGGGCTGCGGCCTGATCGGCCGAGAGCGTCGCCGTCAGATCGACAACGCGCCCGGTCAGCGGCGGCACCGCGACATCGGCGCGCGCGACAAATGTGCCGGCAAATACCCAGCACATGAACGCGAGAATGGCCGCGAGAGCGCCGCTTCTTGCCGTTCTCATCGCGGGCGCCTGTTGCGCGCCGCTACTTCGCCGGCTCGGCCGGCGCAGGCGTCGTTGCTGGCGCAGGTGCGGCTGGAGCAGCCGGCGGCGGCGCGTTGAAATCGACCTTCGGCGCCGTGGAAATCGACTTTTCGTTCTCAACGGTGAAGTTCGCCTTTTCCTTGTAGCCGAACATCATCGCCGTGAGATTGTTCGGGAAGGTCCGGATACCGACGTTATAATCCTGCACCGCCTTGATATAGCGGTTGCGCGCCACCGCGATGCGGTTCTCGGTGCCCTCAAGCTGCGCCACCAGATCGCGGAACAACTGGTCCGATTTCAGTTGCGGATAGTTTTCCGTGACCACCAGCAGGCGCGACAGCGCGCCGGTCAGCTCGCTTTGCGCCGCCTGGAATTTCTGCAGCGCCGCCGGATCGTTCAGCACCTCCGGCGTCACCTGCACGCTGCCCACCTTGGCGCGCGCATTGGTCACACCGAGCAGCACGTCCTTTTCCTGCTGCGCGAACCCTTTTACGGAGTTGACCAGGTTCGGCACCAGATCGGCGCGGCGCTGATACTGGTTGACGACCTCGGACCAGCCTGACTTCACCGACTCGTCGTTCTGCTGAATCGCATTGTATCCGCAATTGGTGAGGCTCAGCGACGCGAGCGCTGCGAGGACCGTCAAAATCTTGCGCATGAATGATCTCCAGTAAAAACGCCGGACGCCGGCAGAATGAGCCAACAAGCGAGCGACCATAGAATGGTCCTGTGACACCGAGCATACACAGTCGCGCAGGCCGGGTGAACCTTGCGGAACATGACAGGGTTGCGCAAGGTTTCGCTGGCAACACAGCTTACTTGCGTTCAAAGTTCTGTTTCGAAACCAACATCGGAACCTCGACCATGAGCGCCACCGCGATTGCCCCATCCGAAACCGCGATCGACACCGGCACGGAAGAACTTCTCTGCGAAGTGCGCGACCGCGTCGCGGTCATCACCCTCAATCGTCCGCAGGCGCGCAACTCGCTCTCGGACAATCTGACCCCGGCGCTGCGCCGCATGATCAAGCTCTGCGGCGAGGACCCGAATGTCGGCGCGCTGCTCATCACAGGTGCGGGCGAGGCCTTCTGCGCCGGCGGCGACGTCAAGGGCATGGGCGGCAAGAGCGGCAGCAGCAACGCA
>JAGVII010000058.1 GCA_020056155.1 Afipia sp. | reverse complement strand
AGGATGCGGCAAATCTGTCTGGTCGCGCCGCACCTTGAACCGGTGGTCGGCGACATCGCGGCGATCATGGGGCTGGCAGTCTGCTATCGCGATCCCAACGTCGCGCGCTACGGCCTGGAAAACGCGCTGCTCCCGGTTGACACCATCCTGCTGGAGGTCGTCGCCCCCTTTCGTGAGGGCACCGCCGCTGGGCGGTTCATCGACAAGACCGGCGGCCGCGGCGGCTACATGGCGATCCTGTCCTGTTCCGATCCGCGCGAACGGCAGAAAAATGCCGAGGCCATCGGCGTGCGGACATCTCACGTGATCGATCGCCCGCCCTATCTCGGTGTCCAGCTTCATCCGCGCGACTGCCGCGCTGCCTTCATCGAATTCAATCACACCGCGGACAGCGACAATATCCGCGGCGCCTATCCGCCGGCCGGGCCTGACTGGCACACGTCGATCCGCGACGATGTGACGACGGCGCTGACGGAAGTCATCCTGACAAGCCCCGATCCGGGCGGGCTCGCGGAGCACTGGGGCCGTATCGTCGGCGTTCCCGCGACCGGTGCCGAGATCGGTCTGGTCAATTGCCGGATTCGATGTGTGGAAGGCGACAGCGAGATCATGAGCGGGCTCACCTTTCGTGTCCGCGATCCGGCCGCCGTGCTGCGCGCCGCACAGGACAGGGGCTGCGCTGTGACCGGAGATTCGTTCGGCCTCGGCGGCGTCGATTTCCGTGTCACGGCCTGAGCCGCGACGTGCCTCAACACCCGCTGGATACATTCTTTTCACCGAAGAGCATCGCCATCATCGGCGCGTCGCGGGACGACAAGAAAATCCCCGGCATGCTGCTGACGTTTCTGCGCAGGAACGGATTTTCCGGAGCGATCTATCCGGTCAATCCGTCCTATGACAGCGTCGGCGATCTCCGGTGCTATCCGTCGGTCACCGCAATCGGATCGCCGGTCGATCTTGCCATCGTGATCATTCCGGCGCGCGCGGTTCTCGGCGCCCTGCAGGAGTGCGCGGCAGCGGGAGCCAGGAATGCGATCGTGATTTCCTCTGGCTTCGCGGAGGAGGGCGGTGAGAGCGCCGGCATGCAGGCCGCAATCGCGCAACTCGCCAAGCGCACCGGCATGCGCATCTCGGGGCCGAACGCGGAAGGCTTCTATAATGAGCCGCAGCGCATCGCGGCCACCTTCAGCCCGACGGTTGATGTCAGTCCGGATGCGCCGCGGCTGCTGGCGACACCGCGCCGCGTCGGCATCATCGCCCAAAGCGGCGGCATCGGCTTTGCGATCTATAACCGCGCCAAGGCGATGGGCGTCGCCGTCAGCAACGTCATCAGCACCGGCAACGAGTCCGATCTCGCCGCCGGTGAGTTTCTCGACTACATGGCGCAGGACGCGGACACCGACGTGATCCTGATGTTCATCGAAGGCATCCGCGATCCCGGGATGTTCGTCACGGCCGCACGACGCGCTGCGGAGGCCGGCAAACCGGTCATCGTCACCAAGGTCGGGCGCTCGGGGGCGGGCGAACGCGCGGCTGCGTCCCATACCGCCAGCATGGCGGGCTGGACCGCGGCTTACGATGCGGTGTTTGCCAAATACGGCTTCATCGTCTCCAGCGATCTGGATGAAGCGGTTGCGATCGCCGCCGCATTCGCCACCGCGCCGCTGCCGCGCGGCGACCGTGTCGCCATCGTCACCGTATCGGGTGGCGCGGGCGCATGGGTGGCGGACACGCTTGCGGCGGAAGGTCTGCAAGTCCCGGAGCTTTCGCAATCGCTGCAAACGCAGATTCGCGCGCTGATCCCGTCCTACGGGTCGCCGCGCAATCCCGTCGATATCACGGCGCAGGCGGTTCACAGCGGCGGCCTGCAGAAGGTCGTCGACCTGCTCGAGCAATCCGATGACGTCGATGCGATTGTCGTCGTGGTGTCGCTCGCGAGTGAAACGCGCATTCCGGTCAAGCGGGACGAGATCAAGCCGCTGATCGATGCCCAGCGAAAGCCGATCCTGTTTTTCACCTACACCCTGCCGTCGCAGTTCGCGCGCACGGAACTGGCGGCCTCCGGCATCGTGGCGTTTTCCGGAATCGCCGCGCTGGGCCGGGCCGTCAGCCGCCTGGTCAGCCGAAGCAGGTTTGCGCTTCCGCCGCGCGCGGAGGCTGCCTCATCGCGTCCGACGCTTTCCGGAATCGCCGTCCCCGAACGACTTTCGGAGCACGAGAGCAAGGCGCTGCTGCGCGAGGCCGGAATTACGGTGCCGCAGGAAAGTCTGGTGCGGGATCAGGACCAGCTGGCGACAGCACTTTCGGACATGGGTTTTCCTGTGGTGATGAAAATCCAGTCCCGCGACATCCCGCACAAGAGCGAGGCCGGCGGCGTGCGGGTCAACATCCGCAATGCCGATGACGCGGCGGTGGCTTTCCGCGATCTGATTGCGAACGCATCGCGGATCAAACCGGACGCCGGGATTCAGGGCGTGCTGGTCGGGCCGATGGCGCCGCCCGGTGTCGAGATGATCGTGGGCACCGTCAACGACGCGACATTTGGCCCGATCGTGATGGCCGGGCTTGGTGGTATCGCGACCGAACTGTTCAGGGACGTGGTGTATCGGCCCGCGCCGGTCGGCGAGACGGAAGCCACCGCGATGATCGGCGAGCTTAAATCGGTGGCGCTGCTCAACGGATTTCGCGGGGCTGCGAAGGCCGACACGGCCGCGCTCGCAAGGCTGATCGCGCAGATATCCGAGCTGGCCGTCGCGCTTGAGGATCGTGTGTCCGAGATCGAGATCAACCCGGT
>JAGVII010000908.1 GCA_020056155.1 Afipia sp. | reverse complement strand
TATTGCCTTCATCGAGTTCGGCGTCGCCGACCAGCGCGATCATGCGCCCTTCCGGGCGATCCTTCATCCAGCCGTGCGATTTCACATAGTCCTGCACCAGCGACGAGAACAGCGTTTGCGCCACGCCGAGCCCGACGGAGCCGGTGGAGAAATCCACATCATCGATGTCCTTGGTGCGCGACGGATAGGATTGTGCGCCCTTGAAGCCGCGGAAATTCTCCAGCTTCTCGCGTGTCTGCTGCCCGAGCAGGTACTGAATCGCGTGAAACACCGGACTCGCATGCGGCTTCACCGCGACGCGATCCTCCGGCTTGAGCACGCCGAAATAGAGCGCCGACATGATCGTCGCCAGCGAGGCTGATGAGGCCTGATGGCCGCCGACTTTCAGCCCGTCCGAATCCGGCCGGATGTGATTGGCGTGGTGAATGGTCCACGACGACAGCCACAGCACCTTCTTGGTGAGGGCCGACAGGGTTTCCAGACGCGAGGGTTCGATGGGCATGGCGGTCACCGGCAAGGGAGTTCGATAACGATGCTAACGCCCGCCTGGCGCTCAAAAATCTCAAATCTTCTCGACTGGCCGATAGATATTGGTATACCATACTAATAATTGTACAATCCGTGAGATTTCATTCCAATGATCGACCTCGACGTCATCGACCGCAAGATCCTGACGATTCTTCAGGCCGACAGCCGCGTCACCATGCAGGACCTCGCCGATCAGGTCGGCCTGTCGGTGTCGCCGTGCCACCGCCGGGTCAAGTTGCTGGAAGAACGCGGCGTGATCACGCGCTATATCGCGATGGTCGACCAGAAGGCTGTCGGGCTGCCGGTCAGCGTGTTCATCTCGATCAAACTGGAACGGCAGAAGGAAGAAGACCTCGACCGCTTCGCCAAGGCGATCTCGAAGTGGAAGGAGGTGCTGGAATGTTACCTGATGACCGGCAACCGGGATTACCTGCTGCGCGTGGTCACCGCCGATCTTCCGTCCTATGAAAACTTCATCAAGACCAAGCTGACCCGCCTCGACGGCATCGCCTCGATCGAGTCCAGCTTTGCGCTCAGCCAAGTGAAGTATTCCATTGCGCTTCCGGTATAGCTGCGCGGTAGCCCCCGCTCAGATCAACTGCGCTTGAGGAAGAAGTATCCACACAGCAGAATCGGAATCGCCAGCGTGGCCCATGACACGCCGTCCCATACGCCGTCGCCGACCAGCGCCGACACGAGTCCGATGACGCTCAAGACTCCGAGCACTATCGGGATCGCGAAAATCTGGCCGTTGGTCTGCCGGCGCGATTGAGGCGGCTTGAACTTCATGACGTATAGACCGGGCGATGGTCCGACGCGGAGGCGTCGACGACGACCCGCTCGATGCTGACGCCGGATTGCCGGCGGCGCAGCCAGAGATAGAGACCGGTGACAAGCACCGCGATGGTGATGATGTCGAGGATCGCCCAGATGATTTTCAGCGGCATGCCGCCGTAGTCGCCGAAGTGCAGCGGCTGCGAGATCAGCAGTGTCGCGACGTACCATGGCAGCGCACGGCTGTCGGTCAGCGCGCCGGTTTCCGCGTCGATCAGCGCAGGCTTGAGCAGCCTCGCCGTCAGAGGCGTGTTGCCGCGCATGAAGACAGCATAGTGACTCTTGCTGCTGAAGATCGTGCCGGGAAACGCCACAAAGGAGGGCTTCATGCTCGGCTCGGCCTTGATCGCGATCTGCACCGCTGCATCGATCGACGACGGATTGGCCGGCAGCGGCTTGTCCTTGTATTGCGCCGTCATTTCCGCAAGCTGCCCGAACTGCCAGACCTTGATGACGAGTTCGGCCCACGTATTGATGACCCCCGTGAATCCCACCACCAGCATCCACATCACCAGCACGATGCCGGTAATATTGTGAATATCGAGCCAGCGAACCACGCGTAGCCGGTCACGGCGGTAGGTGCCGAACTTCAATTTCCGCATCGACGGCGCGTAGACGACGATGCCGGAAATGATCGCCACGCAGAACAGGATGCCCATCAGCCCGAGAAACAGCTTTCCCGGCAGACCGGCGAACATGTCGGTGTGCAGCTTGAGCATAATGTAGGTGAAACGCCCGGTGACATCCGGTGCATCGAGATAAGCTGCGGTGTGAGCGTCCACGCGGACGATGCGGTTGTCGACAGGACTGGCTTCCAGCGTCTTGCCGATGCTCACCATCAGTGCATTGGCGTCATCAGGGTCCCAGATCAGGAAATGCGGCACCATGCCCGGATCTTTTGACAGGCTGTTCTTCACAACCAGATCGAGATTAGCGAGCGGAGTTCCTTCCGCCACCGGCGCCGCCTGCACTTCCTCATGCAGCAGATGATCGATCTCGTGATGGAAGATCAGCGGCAGTCCCGTGATGCAAAGCATCAGCATGAACACGGTGCAGATGATGCTGGACCACTTGTGGGTCCAGCCCCATCGGCGCAATGACTTTCCGGTGCCTGCCACGACTTATCGTCCTTCGTTCCAGGAGTATTTCAGGGTACCGAGAATCGTGCGGGCGGTTCCGAGGCCGCAGTACGGAAGACCCGTCAGGCAGGACACCGTATAATATTTGTTCGCCAGGTTTGTAGCGTTGATCTGAGCTTTCCAGCCCCTGAGGTCTGGGCGAGCATAAGCCAGATCGTAGCTGATGGAAGCATCGAACAAAGTGTAGGACGGGATCACGAACGAATTGACCGCGTCGCCGTAGCTTTCTCCGACATAGCGGACGCCGGCACCAATACCGAGTCCTGCGAGGCTGCCATCGAACCAGGTGTATTTCGCCCACAGCGAACCCTGATCGAGTGGCACGCCGTTGACGTATTTCCCCACATTTACGGGAACGAGGCTCTTGGTTACGACAGCATCAATCTTCGTGTACGCTGCGATAACCTCCAGTTCGCGCGTAATGTTGCCGCGCGCCTCGAACTCGAAGCCGCGAGAGCGAGCAGAGTCGGTCTGCAGATTGGAGAAACCGAACGATGCCGGATCGCCAGTCAGAATGTCGTTCTGATTGATCTCGAACAACGCCGCCGTCAGCATCAGGTTCGTGCCATTTGGCTGAAATTTGACACCGATCTCCTTGCCATCACCGGTTGTCGGCTTGAAGGGCTTCCGATCTACGCCGCCGCCAGTATTCGGAACGAACGATGTCGAGTAATTGATGTAAGGCGACAGGCCAAAATCGAACAGGTAATTCAACCCAACGCGGCCAGTTTGCGCGGAATCCGAGCGAGAGTAAGTGCCCGGAAGCGGATAAATCGCTTGCGCAACAAGATTCGTGTTGACGAAATCCTGTCGGCCCGTGAGCGATAGCGTCCATCGATCAAGCTTGATCTGGTCCTGAGCATAGAGACCGACCTGATCGATCTTGTTGTCGTTCAAGATGAACGACGACAGCGATGCGAAGGACGGAATCGGCGCGCCATAGACGGGATTATAGGCGTCAATGGATGGGAAGGGGCCACCAAAGAGGGCGGAGCCAGCACTGCGGTAATCAACGCTTCCCGTCTGATGGAGGTAATCCGCGCCGACCAGAACCTTGTGCGTCAGAATGCCGGTTCTGAAATCTGCCTGAAGCTGGTTATCAAGAGCGACGTTTTGCGAACGGGCTTTCACGTAGTTATAGGAACGCGCGACCATCCTTGTCGGATCACCCGGGCCCATTCCTTCGGTTCGCGTGCTCTGGAGATCGTTGGTGACCTCCGTGTAGCGCATATTTTGCCGGAACTGGATGTTGTTGTCGAAGCGGTGCTCGAAGGCATAGCCGATCATTTTTTGTTCGAGCTTGAAGCCGTCCACTGACGGCTCCCCGAGATAACGGCTGTAGGGCACAGAACCATTTGGATTTGGCAGGAACGACACCTGCCCCGGCACGTATTGCTGATAACCCTTGTTATCGATCTTTTGATACTGCGAAAGAATCGTGAAGCTGGTGTCGTTCGTCGGCCGCCACGTGAAGCTCGGCGCGATGAAGACCTTATTGTCCTGCATGAAGTCGGTCTGCGTGTCGGCGAGCCGACCAAGCCCAACGATACGATACAGGAACTCGCCGTTCTTATCGATCGGCCCGCCGATATCGAACGCCCCCTGCTTGTAATTGAAGTTTCCGAACGTTGTTTCGAAGTCGTAGTGAGGCGTCGCGGTCGGGCGCTTGCTCACCATGTTGATCAGTCCGCCCGGATCGGACTGCCCGTAAAGACCTGACGACGGTCCTCTCAGCACTTCGATCCGCTCAAGGCCATAAGGCTCGATCTTCGGCATGGCGAAGGTCGTGCTGTCGGTCGGAAGGCGAAGCCCGTCGAGATACCGTGGCGCGTCGAAGCCGCGGAGCTTGACGCCGTCGAAGAATGCATTGGCACCGTAGCCCTGCAATGCAACGCCCGGCGTGTAACGCAAGGCTTCCTGAACTGACTGCGCGCCCTGATCCTGAACCTGATCCTTTGTCACGACCGAGATCGACTGCGGCGTCTCCAGCAACGGCGTGTCAGTCTTCGTGGCCGTC
>JAGVII010000806.1 GCA_020056155.1 Afipia sp. | reverse complement strand
CCGGTCGCCGCACCTCCGTCCCTGGTGAAGGTTGTCGCTGCAATCCGCGCATCGTCCCACCCAACGGTGCGGCAGGCCTCGCGCGCCCGCTCCGGATCGAGATCGACAATCACCGGTACCTCAAGGCCCGGCGTATGCGGCACCTGAGAGAGAAACATCGAGCCGAACTTTCCGGCGCCGATCAGCGCCACGCGCACCGGCTTGCCCGCCACGCGGCGCTTTTCGAGAAGGTGATGCAGGTTCATTGAGAAATTGACCCAGCGGTTGTCTGCGACTTGATCGTCGCTGAATTATTATCGTCATGACCGGGCTTGTCCCGGCCATCCACGACTTCTTCTCTTTTGCTTTTAAAGACGTGGATGCCCGGCACAAGGCCGGGCATGACGGGATGCTTGCTTATTCCGCCGCCTGACGATGGCTGCGCGCGTATCGCACCAGCGCGTCGTCATCGACGGTCTGGATCGGCGTGAAGTCGCGATGCGCGATGAATTCCGGCCGCGTCGGCGTGCGGATGTAGTTCGAGACCGAGTTCAGCGTCAGATAGACGATCTTGCGCGGATACGGCGTGATGTTGCCGGACGACCCGTGCACGAGATTGCCGTGGAACATCAGCATGCCGCCCGGCTTGCCGGTCGGCGCGACAATGCCGCCCTCCTGCACGAGGCGCGTCACGGTCTCTTCATCGAGCGTCCACAGCGGATAGGACGTGGTCGCAAGATCGTGCGACGCCTTGAGGTCGCCGGCGTTCTGACTTTTCGGCACCAGCATCAGCGGACCGTTGATCGGCATCACCTCGTCGAGGAAGACCGCAATGTTCATCGCCAGCGGCTGCGGCATGCCGTCGTCGCGTTTCCAGGTGCCGTAGTCCTGATGCCATTGCCAGACGTCGCCGGTGAAAGCGGATTTGGCGTTGATCTTGTACTGATGCATGTAGACCTTCTCGCCGAAGATCTGCTCGACCGGCTCGATCATGCGCGGATGCGCGCCGAGCAGGCGAAACGCCTCATTATAAAGGTGCGCGGCAAAGGCGGTGCGCGGCGCGCCGCTTTTCTCGCGCCAAACCTCGGGGCGCTGCTCGTCGTAGATCGACACGGCTTCCCGCCGGAGGACATCGACTTCCTCAAGCGTGAAAAGCTCCGGCAGGAACAGCCAGCCCTCGGTGCGGAATTGCTCAAGCTGCTCGGGGGTCAATCGCATCATGGTCCTCCTTGCTGATTTTGGGTCGCTTCCCGGTTTGTCGTTGTTTTGGCGACGCTTTTTGCGTCTTCGGTCGTGACGGGCGGCGCACGGCGGCTCGTTGTTGGTGCGCCGGTATTGCATTCTGAATTCAGTATTCTAAACTCAGAATGCGGCTTGCACGCCACCCTGTCAAGCAGCAACCATGCTGCCGCGCAGCGATGATTCCCCACAGGAGGAGACGTGCTGGAATCCCTTGCCCCGCCGAAAAGTCTGGTCGATCAGGCCTACGAGGTAATCCTCGATGCCCTGTGCGACGGCACGTTCAAGCCGGGCGAACGTCTCACCCAGGAAAGCATTGCCGCGCGCCTGAATGTGTCGCGGCAGCCGGTGACGCACGCACTCGCCGTGCTGAAGGCGCAGGGCTTTCTCGCGCAGGGACGTCAGGGACTGACCGTCACGGCGGTCGATCCGGATTTCTTCGAGGCGATCTACCAGATCCGCTCGGCGGTCGAACCACTCGCCGTGAAGCTCGCGACGCCGCGCCTCACCGCGGAGTCCATCGCGCGCGGACGCGCACTGGTCGAGCACGGCCGCAAGCTGGTGGCCGCCGGCGACAGCCGCGCCAGCCTTCAGGCCGACATGGATTTCCACTCATTCATCTACGATCTCTCCGGTAATCCGCTGATCGCCGAAACGATGCGGCTGCACTGGCGGCATCTGCGCCGCGCGATGGGCGAAGTGCTGCGCCATCCGGGCATGTCGATCAGCGTCTGGAAAGAGCACGGCCGCATCCTCGAGGAAATGATCCGGGGCGACGGCGATGCCGCCGCCGAACTGATGCGGCGCCATCTGGTCGAGGCGTACGAGCGGGTTGGAAAGACGGGCGCGCCCGGCAGGACGCCAGCGTGACCTTCTCCGGTCACGCTTCCTGATCGGCCTTCGGCAGCGCTCGGCCGGTGATCGGCGGCGACCGCTTCCCGACTCTATACTGGTTCCAGGCCGAGCGACTTCGCGCTCTCCATCCAGACCGGCAATTCGCGCTGATACAACGCATTGGTTTCCTTGAAGCCAAGCGCCGGTTCCAGCACGAAGGTCTTGAGAACCTCTTTCACCTTCGGATCGTTGTTCGCCGCCACACACAGTTGCGCCAGCCGATCGACAATCGGCTGCGGCGTTGCCTTCGGCAAGGCCCAGCCGGTGAAGCCGCTCACGGTGAAGAACTTCGATGTCGCGCCTTGCTCAGGCAGGGTCTTGACGTTCGGGAGCGCGTCGACCTTCTTCGAATGCACCGCGAACGCAACACCGCGATTGCTTTGCAGGACGGGTTGCGCCGCCGTGTAGCTGCCCATCGCAACATCCAGCGTGCCTTCCATCAGCCCTGTCCACATCGGCGCTTCGCCGCGGTAGTGGATCGCTTCGATGTTGAGACCATACTGCTTGTTGAGTTCATTGATCGTCATGTGCGGGGCCGAGCCCGCGCTATAGGTGCCGAAATTCACCTTGCTGCTCTTGCGCGCAAAGGCGACGAATTCGTCCAGCGTTGTGACGCCGGATTTCGGGCTCGCGACCAGCGGCAACCCGGCGCCCGGAATAATGCTCACCAGCGTCAGATCCTTGTCCATGTCGTAGCCGGGATTCTTCATCATCGCCCGGTTCATCACATAGGTGGTCGAGATCGAGCAGACGATCGTGTGACCATCAGGCTCAGCACGCGCGACTTCCGCAGCACCAATGGAGCCGGAAGCGCCCGCCTTGTTTTCGATGACGACGGTCTGTCCCACCTGCTTGCCGATGAATTCGCCGAAAGAACGCGCGAGCAGATCGGTCTGCCCGCCGGCCGGATAGGTGCAGACCATGCGGATTTGCCGCGACGGCCACGCGGCTTGCGCCGAGGCCCCGCGTCCGAGGAAAGGCATCGCCACAGTTGCTGCGCCGGCCGCGATGACATGACGGCGATTGAATTTCTCTGACATGGTCCCCTCCGTGAATTTTTTATGAGGGTATCCCAATGTCTCGACCTCGACCAAGCGCGAAAGACGAGACAGATTGGCGCACAAGCGTGCGCACAAATCCCGCCTCGCCTGGCGCGATGCTTGCGCCGCAAA
The DNA here is from genome assembly GCA_020056155.1 of Afipia sp. Lineage (GTDB taxonomy): Bacteria > Pseudomonadota > Alphaproteobacteria > Rhizobiales > Xanthobacteraceae > Afipia. Next base: position 114 of record JAGVII010000806.1, on the reverse strand, counting down.
ATCGATGTTCGTTGCCGATGGTTCGGCTGCGGATACTCAATATGCCATCGGCTGCGGACGTCCCACTCCGCAGTACAAAAACCCGTTCCGCGCGACTTCGTCCGGCGAATAGAT
>JAGVII010000660.1 GCA_020056155.1 Afipia sp. | reverse complement strand
TTTGCGATTGAATCGTGGTCTTTTTAGCACCACCGGGGGTTGCGGCGAAGCTTAAATCTCTAGTGTGGTGGCTCGCAAGTCCGCATCATTTCTGCCGCGCGTTCTTTCGCGGACTTGCGAGCCAAAACCACACTAGAATTATAGACTTCTAGTGTCCTGTTGAATCCCAAGTTCGCTTTGGAATATGCTGGAAAAGGCGGCGAACTTCGGATTCAGGACACTAGTTGGTCCTGCGCTGGGCGGCCTTGGCGCTTGAGGCCTGGCGGTCGCGAGCCGCGAGCAAATCCTTCTCCAGCTTGTCCTGCTGGGCCTGATCCAGCACCGTTTCGTGACGGGGTGCCGGCAGGTCATGCACCGGCAGATACTCTGCCGGGGTCGCAGGCCGCGCTGGCGTATTTGCGGGCAATCCGACCAGGGGCGCGTCGGCGATCGTGGACGCGCAACCGCCGAGCGCCAGGCCAAGCAAAAGCAAGCCGGCCAAAGCCGGCGACTGCCGAACCCGCGATATTTTGCGCTGCACGGAAATAGTCACGTCCTCTGGTTTGGGTCGGCACGATTCCTGCTCTGTGAATGGGCAGGCGGTGCGAACTTATCATCGGCGGAGAGCGTTACCCCTCGAGAATTATCGCCGCGGAGCAGACCGTGTTCATGAGGCTCTAATGTGACCGAAGTATTAATCATGCCGCAACGCAGCACATGGAAATCACCACCTCGATCCGAACTATGCCATGATGATCGTGCGAACTCACAAGGTTCGTACGGATCGAAACGAAAGCTCAGAAGTACGCGATGAGTGACACCTTGCTAAGCACCCAGACCGGCAATGCCGGCTCTCCGAAAAGCTTCGATCCGGAGGCGTTCTCGGCAAACCTTGCGCGCGCCCTTGAATCGAGCGGCCGCGCCCTGTCCGCCTATCTGAAGCCCCGCGAGAACGGTGAAGACAAGGGCCGCCCGCCCGGCGAACTCAATGAACTGGTCAAGACGTTCACGTCGGTCGCGGAGTACTGGCTCTCCGACAAGGATCGTGCCGCCGACGTGCAGAGGAAGTTCGGAAAGGCCTATCTCGAGTTGCTGACCAGCGCCGCGCGCCGCCTGTCGGGAGAGGCAACGTCGCCCGTCGCCGAACCGTCGCCGCGCGACAAACGCTTTCAGGACCCCGAGTGGAAAACCAATCAGTTTTTTGATTTTATGATGCAGGCCTATCTGCTCACCACGCAGTGCGCGAACGACCTGGTCAAGAATGCCGACGGCCTTGACCCACATACCCGCAAGAAAGCCGAGTTCTACGTTCAGCAGGTCACCAACGCGATTTCGCCGTCCAACTTCGTGCTGACCAATCCGGAAGTGCTGCGGCAAACGCTCGCAAGCAATGCGGACAACCTTGTCCGCGGCATGACGATGCTTGCGGAGGACATCGAGGCCGGCCACGGCACACTCAAGATCCGCCAGTCCGCGGGCAACCTCGAAGTCGGCCGCGATGTCGCGCTGACTCCGGGCAAGGTCATCTACCAGAATGAGATCATGCAACTCATTCAGTATTCGCCGGCGACGGAAACCGTCCTGCGCACGCCTCTGCTGATCGTGCCGCCGTGGATCAACAAGTTCTACATTCTCGATCTCAACCGGCAGAAATCATTCGTCCAGTGGTGCGTCAATCAGGGCATCACGGTGTTCCTGATTTCATGGGTCAATCCTGACAAGAAACTCGGCGGCAAGACCTTCGAAGACTACATGCGCGAAGGCCCGCTTACCGCGATGGACGTCATCGAGAAGGCCACGGGCGAGATGCGTGTCCACACCATGGGCTATTGCGTGGGCGGCACGCTGCTGGCGACGACGCTGGCGTGGCTCGCGGAAAAGCGCCAGGTCCGCGTAACCTCGGCGACATTCCTCGCCGCACAGGTCGATTTCACCCACGCCGGCGATCTGCTCGTGTTTGTCGACGAGAGCCAGATTTCGAATCTCGAACGCGACATGAAGCAGGCCGGCGTGCTCGAAGGCAGCAAGATGGCGATGGCCTTCAACATGCTGCGCTCGAACGACCTGATCTGGTCCTATGTCGTCAGCAATTATCTCAAGGGCAAGGAGCCGGCGGCATTCGACCTGCTGCACTGGAATTCGGACGCCACCCGGATGCCGGCGGCGAACCACTCCTATTACCTGCGCAACTGCTATCTCGAAAACCGGCTGTCCACCGGTACCATGGCGATCGACAACACCCAGCTCGATCTCTCCAAGGTGAAGGTGCCGATCTACAATCTCGCCACCAAGGAAGATCACATCGCCCCCGCGGAATCCGTGCTTTACGGCTCGCAGTTCTTCGGCGGTCCTGTGAAGTACGTACTGGCCGGATCGGGCCACATTGCCGGCGTGGTCAATCCGCCGGAGATGGAAAAGTACCAGTACTGGACCAATGACCGCATTGGCGACATCACGCTCGCCGACTGGGTCAAGGATGCGCAGGAGCACAAGGGCTCGTGGTGGCCGGACTGGCGCTCATGGGTCGAGTCAATCGATGCCGAGCAGGTGCCCGCGCGCGTTCCCGGCACCGGGCCGCTGGAAGCCATCGAGGACGCGCCGGGAAGCTATGTCCGGGTCCGCGCCTGAGAATAACACCTGCCCCGACATTGGCCTTGCATCGCCAATCGTCTATGACTTCACACGTTATTTGCTTCGGCGACTCGGCCCGTGTCATGACGGGACGATGAAGGCATTTCCACCCGCCTTCGGGCAGGCCTTGCAAGATTGGAAGGACAAACGTCGATGACCCGTGAACTGTTCTGGCTGACGCTGACCGTTATTTTTACCGGCCTGCTCTGGATTCCCTACGTTCTCAACCGCTGTCAGGTGCGCGGCCTCGGCGGCGCAATGGCGAACCCGGCACGAAATGACAAACCGCTGGCCGACTGGGCCAACCGCATGTTGTTCGCGCATGACAACGCCGTCGAAAATCTTATGATCTTCGCGCCGCTGGTTCTGATCCTCAATGCAATCGACTATTCGACCAAATGGACCGTGCTTGCCTGCGCGGTCTATTTCTGGTCCCGCGTTGCTCACCTGATCGTTTACACGCTCGGAGTCCCGGTGCTGCGCACCCTCGCCTTCACAGTTGGGTTCATCGCGCAGGCCGTTCTCGCGCTGGCGATTTTCAAGATTCTCTGATCTCTCTCTACCAACTCAAAAACAAAGGGGACGGCTTATCGCCGTCCCTTTTTCATTTGAACATTGCGCTATTCTTCGCCCGCATTCCCCACATCGCCCAAACGCCGAGAGCCGGTCCTACGGCGAGCACGCAGAGCAGCAAAGGCCAGCCGATCCAGGATGCCAGAAAAGGCGTCGCCTGGACTGTCAGAATTGTCAGCGCGAATCCGACCGCCGTCTGGAAGGTCAGGATGCTACCCGCCAGATGGGACGGCGCGGCATCGGCGATCAACGCGGAGAACTGCGCCGAGTCCGGTACGATAGCGATGCCCCACAACAGGATCAGGACGAATGAAAGCCACACCGGACCGCCAAAGGTTGCAGCCGTCAGAAGCGCGGCAGTTCCGCTTGCGATCATCGCGATAATCGTGACCTCGGCCTTGCCGATCCGATCACCCAACAAGCCGGCCGGGATGCAAGCCAATCCGCCGAGACCGATCGAAAGCGCGGCTGTCAGCTTGCCAAGACGAGCGGCTTCCGTAGCCTCAAGAGTGGAGGCGTAAGACGCGGAGGCGATCGCGGCGGCCCAGGCCCACATCGCGTAAAGCTCCCACATGTGGCCCAGGTATCCGAGAAACGGCAGGCGGATA
>JAGVII010000203.1 GCA_020056155.1 Afipia sp. | reverse complement strand
GCCGCCAAGCTTTTGGAATTCCGCGAGAATGGCGTTGGACGCGTCCGGGTCGAATATGTCGGGCGCGCGCCACTCGAGGGATCCGATGACCGTCAGTTGATGGCGACGCTGCGAACCGGGCAACCGGCACCGGCGCCTTCGGGCGTCAGGATCGCGTCGGCAAATGCGTTTATCCCCGAGATCGCGCCGGCGCGCGGTGCCGTCCGGGGGGATATCCCGCTGCCGGCGGGGCGCCCCTATACGCTCGGGCACACCAGGGATGATTTTGCTGCGGCTGGCGCGTCGGAAGTCTCGGCATCCCGCGCCACGCGTCCGGGTGGACGGCGCTTCGAACGGATCGTTCAGGCGCAGCCTGAGGACGTCGGCGGAGAGGTGCTTCCATCGGCGAGACCTGTCGCTGCCTACGCACCGCTTCCACGCAACAGTAGTGTCAATCTGATGTCTGGACGCGGTCTCTACTGAGTTTGGCCGCCGCGTCGCCAATCAATCCCGTACGCCGTTCAGGAATTCCACCAGCGCCGCGTTGACCTCATCCGGGCGCTCCTGCTGAATCCAGTGCCCGGCACCGTCAATCAGCAATTTTCGCCGCAGATTGGGCAGCACACGATCCATCTCGGTGACCCGCTTTCCGCCGAGGATACCGGTGACAACGGAATCGTTCGCCCCGGCGATGAAGATCGACGGCTGGTAGATCTCTGCGCCGTGCCACGGAGCCGTCAGTTCCCAGTTCCGGTCGATGTTGCGATACCAGTTCAGACCGCCGCGAAATCCGGTGCGCGTGTAGGTCTCAACGATATGCGCGTGATCCCGCTCGCTGACCCAGGCCGGACGGGCGCGCGCCTTCGCGGGATCGCCGAGGAAACCCTGTCCGTCTTTCAGGAACAGGGATGAGTCGACGCCAAAGGTGACCGCGCGCATCGTGAAATCGACATCGCGCTCGAACTCGGCTTCCGCCACACCCGGCGTCTGGAAATATTGCCAGTAGAAATTGTTGATCCCGCTCTTCGCGAGAGTATCGAGCGGCCGTTCGCGCCCGCGCCATGGCGGGGCAACGCTCAGGCCGCCGACGGCGGTAAAGATATCGGGTCTGAACAGGGCGGCATGCCAGGCCACCGGCGCGCCCCAGTCGTGGCCGATGATGATCGCCTTGGTTTCGCCGAGTGCCGCGACCAGCGCCACCATGTCGCCGACCAGATCGAAGATGGAATAGGCCTCGACGCTCGACGGTGCCGATGTCCGGCCGAACCCGCGCATGTCGGGAGCGACGGCATGGAAACCGGCGGCGGCGATGGCGGGAAGCTGGTGCCGCCACGAATGAGACAGTTCGGGCCAGCCGTGGCACAGCAACACCAGCGGTCCGGAGCCCTGTTCGGTGACGCTGATCTCGATGCCGTTGGCCGGGATCATTCGCGATGATGACATCGATTTGTTGCCCTTTTTCAAGAATTTGAAGGCTGCGGGAATACCAGGGTGGGCAGCCGCACGTTGTTTGGTATCAGCCCAACTGTTACAAGGCGATCCTCAGGAATCTCGACATGGCAGCCATTCTTACAGCATCCCGGATTCGTGGACGTCGGACTGGGCGGTTCTGGCCGCTCGTCGCCGCGGTCCTGACGGCCGGCGTGGCTTTGGGAGGCATGGCCTATGCCGCTAACAACAGCGTGCAGGGCGCCAAGAAAGAAGACGGGTACGAGATGGACGCGCCGACCGCGATCCTGATCGAGGCGAAATCCGGCAGCATCCTGTTCGAGAAGAACGCCGACGAATTGCGGGCGCCGTCCAGCATGATGAAGCTGATGACGGCCGAGGTGGTGTTCAACGCCCTCAAGAACGGCAACGTCAAACTGTCAGATGAATACCGCATCAGCGAGAACGCCTGGCGCAAGGGCGGCGCACCGGCGGGCGGCTCGACCATGTTCGCCGTTCTCAACAGCAAGGTTTCGGTCGACGACCTGCTGAAGGGCGCGATCATCCAGAGCGGCAACGATTCCTGCATTGCGCTTGCCGAAGGCATGGCTGGCAACGAACGCATCTTC
>JAGVII010000337.1 GCA_020056155.1 Afipia sp. | reverse complement strand
CGGTTGCGCTGGCGCAGATAGTCGAGCCAGGTCGGACAGTGATAGCGCTCGATCCACAGTTCCGGGTCGGCGATATCGCGCGCGATCGACCAGTCATAGGCGCCGTTGCGCTGCCGGATGGCCTGGAGCTGCAGCATCGTCGTGTAGAACGCGCGGGCTTTTTGCTGGCTCACGCGGTATTCGATCTCGACGACGATCGGCCCGCTTCGTTGCGAGATGGAAAGGTTCACTTCCGGTTCTTCAAGCGCATCGACTGCGTCGTTGTTGGCCCCTTCGGTCGAGGGCATGCGCAGCCAGATCGCCAGCACCGGCGAAACGAACATGACCGCGCCAGCAATCAGCAGCGCGTTGCCGATGCCGACGCCGTTGGCGACATATCCCCACAGCCAGCTTCCGATTGCGACACCGCCGGCAATCGCGGCTTGATAGGCCGCCAGTGCGCGTCCGGCGACCCAGCGCGGCGTCGAGAGCTGCACCCCAATGTTGAACAGAGTGACCGCGATCATCCACGACGCGCCCGCCACGACCAGCGCCGCGCCGGTCAGCGCCGGCCAGCGGCTGAGCGCGAGCACGGCAATCGCGATGCCCATGGTTAGCGCGCACAGCCGGACGGCATATTCGCCGCTCAGGTGAGCGCGAATGCTGGAGATATTCAGTGCGCCAAGCACGCCGCCCATGCCGAAGCAGCCGAGCATGATGCCGTAGGTCTGCGCGCCGCCGTCCAGGATGTCGCGCGCCACCAGCGGCAGCAGCGCCAGTACCGAACCACCGGCAATGCCGGTCACCAGTGTCCGGTACAGCACGATGCGGATCGGCGGCGAGTGGACGATGTAGCGCACGCCGGACACGACGGCACGGCGCAGCCGCTCCGGCGGCAGCCGCGACGGCTCCAGCGTGCGCTGCCAGAGATAGAGCACGACGATCAGCGGGATATACAGCAGCACGTTGCAGACGAACGCCGCCACCGCGCCCGCCGCCGCCACGATGATGCCGCCGAGCGCCGGGCCGAAGCTGCGCGCGATGTTGTAACTGATGCCATTGAGCGCGACCGCTGCGGGCAACGTCTCGGCGGGCACCTGCTCGCTGACCGAGGCCTGCCATGCCGGGCCGAACAGCGCCATGCCGCTGCCGATCATGAAACAGAACAGCAGCAGGCTGTTGGGCGTAATGGCGTTGAAATAGGCGAGTACGGCCAGCGTCACGCCGCCGACGAGACCGAGCGACAGCGCGATCAGGCCGACGATGCGCCGGTCGTACATGTCGGCGATGGCGCCCGCCGCCAGCGACAACAGCATGATCGGCAGCATCAGGGCGGTCTGGACCAGCGCCACCATGCTGGCCGACGACGTCATCTGGGTCATCGCCCAGGCCGCGCCGACGCCGTTGATCATCAGCCCGAGATTGGTGAGCAGGCTCGCCATCCAGATTCGCCGGAACACCGCATGGCGTAGCGGCGCGGTGATCCCGTCGGTCGACAGCAGGGATCGCTTGGCTGGTTTGTCGGTCGTCGTGCTCACCGGGGTCCTTTGATGGGCGTCATTTGAAAACTGGCTGGCTGAATCGCGATATGAAACATGAATGTGTTCCAATCGGACCGCGTTGGAAAGAGATTTGCTACCAGCGCCATTGTCCGTCGTCGGTCCAGCGGGAACGATAACCGGTCAGCCGCATCCAGACCGTGACGATCTGGTCGAAGCCGGTGATGTAGTCGCAGGCCGTGTCGCGCGACCATTTTCCGTCCGCCTTGATGTCGGCGATGGTTTTCTCGCTGGCGTAGGAAAAGAGCTGGAGCGGCTTCGACGGGTCGCCGATCTCGGCGCGGTTGGCGATCATTTCGCGATTCAGCTTGTTGAACACCACGCACGGTGTGCTGGCATAGGTCAGCCGCTGTTCGTCGGCGATGACGCGCGCATGATCGGGCGGGGGTTCGATTTTGTAGGACAGCAGGATCGCCGTCGCCGCGATCAGTGCCACAAGCACGACACCGCTCAAAACCGGCCAGATGAGCCTGCGCGGCGTAACAGCTTCTGCTCGGTCCGGTTGCGGCATGAACTCGGCGCTGGTGCCTGCGAAGAATGTGATACGCGTTGCCGGCAAGAATGTTCCGGACGCCGCAGCGGACGATGTTCGCCGCGGCGTCCGGAACCGATTGTCACTCAGGCTTGATCTTGGCGAACTCGGCGACCTTGCCCCACTTCTCGGTTTCCGCGATGACGAACGCCTGCATTTGCTCGGGCGTGTTGCCGATCGGCTCGCCGCCGAGTTTGCGGATGCGCTCGATCCCCTCGGGCGACTTGATGTGCTTGATGATGCTCGCGTTGAGCTTCATCACGATGTCCTTCGACACCTTGGCCGGCGCCGCGATGGTGAACCACGAGGCGGCGTCATAGCCCTTCACGGTGTCGCCGATCGGCGGAATGTTGGGCAGCAGCGGCCAGCGTTCCGCGGTGCTCACCGCCAGCGGGCGCACATTGTTGTTCTCGGCGAAGGGAAGCACCGCCGGAAGATTGTCGATCATGACATGCACGCGGCCCGCCACCAGATCGGTGAGCGCCGGCGCGCTGCCCTTGTAGGGAACGTGGACGATGTCGATGCCGGTCATCGACTTGAACAGTTCGGTCGACAGATGCGCGGTGCTGCCGAGCCCCGGAGTGCCGTAGAACAACTGGCCGGGCTTTGATTTCGCCAGCGCGATGAACTCCGCCACCGATTTCGCCGGCACTTCGGGATTGACCGACATCAGGTTCGGAACGCGCGCGATGATGGTAACCGGCTGGATGTCCTTGATCGGATCATAAGGCATGTTCTTCTGAACATACTTGTTGATCGCGTGGGTGCCGGGCGTGCCGACGATGAAGGTGTATCCGTCCGGATCGGATTTCGCGACGAAGTCAGCGGCGATGTTGCCGCCTGCGCCGGGCTTGTTCTCGATGACGAACTGCTGGCCGTACTCTTCCGACAGTTTCTGCGCCACAAGGCGTCCCAGAATATCGGTGGTGCCGCCGGCGGCGAAAGGCACGACGAACTTCACCGGGCGTTCCGGCCATGCGGCAGCCTTTGAGGTCTGGCTCAGAAATGGCGTCGCTGCCAGTGCCGCGGCACCGCCCGCGAGAACGGAGCGGCGGGTGATACGCGATGCTGAATGAGTTTGTACGGAAGTCGGTCGCTTGATCATATCTTTAAAGTCTCCATCCCGCCCGCCTGTGCGGGCCTTGTTCGTTACGCCGTATGGTTCGCGGCTATCAGCGTTCTAGAGCATGCCGCTCAGCTTGACCATGTGAGCGATGATGACAAATGGGCTGCAACCCTGATGGCAACTTTGCCAAGGCCGGCCTTGCGGGGGCATGACGGTTCCTCATTGCAGTGCAGCAGAGGATTTCGCCAAACGGCCTCCCCCTAGACGAACGTCTATGTCCGCCAACGCATTAGCAGCCGGTTCTTTCGCGTCTCTCGGGTTGACCGCGCTCGCTCATCCGTCCAATTTCCCGCAAAATTCAAAAAAGGAAAATTGAATGAAAAAGACTGTTTTTGCTGCTGCCGTCCTGTCCGCAACCGCGCTGGCTGCACCTGCTGCTCATGCCCAGCAATTCATCAACATTCTGACCGGCGGCACGTCAGGCGTGTACTACCCGCTCGGGGTCGCGATCGGGAAAATCTACGGCGACAAGATTTCCGGCGTGAAAACCCAGGTGCAGGCCACCAAGGCGTCGGTCGAAAACCTCAACCTGATCGAGCAGGGCCGCGGCGAACTGGCGTTCACTTTGGGCGACTCGCTGAAAGCTGCGGTGGACGGCGATGCGGAAGCCGGCTTCAAGAAGCCGCTCGGCAAACTGCGCACCATCGGCGCGATCTATCCGAACTACATCCAGATCGTCGCTACCGCCGACAGCGGCATCAAGACGCTGGGCGATCTCAAGGGCAAGACACTCTCCGTCGGCGCGCCGAAATCCGGCACCGAACTCAACGCACGCGCGATCCTGAAAGCCGCCGGCATGGAGTACAAGGATCTCGGCAAGGTCGAATATCTGCCGTTCGCCGAATCCGTCGACCTGATGAAGAACCGCCAGCTCAACGCGACGTTGCAGTCGGCTGGCCTTGGCGTCGCCTCGCTGAAGGATCTCTCCAGCTCGACGCAGATCAACGTCGTGTCGGTGCCGAAGGCCACCGTGGACAAGATCGGACCTCCGTTTGTCTCGGTCGTCATTCCGGCCAACACCTATACCGGCCAGAAGGAAGACGTGCCGACCGCTGCCGTGGTGAACTATCTCGTCACCAGTTCGGCGGTATCCGACGATCTCGCCTACCAGATGACCAAGCTGATCTTCGAGTCGCTGCCGGAACTGGCGAACTCCCATGTCGCTGGCAAGGACATCAAGCTGGAGACCGCAGCGTCCGGCAGCCCGGCGCCGCTGCATCCGGGCGCGATCCGCTACTACAAGGAAAAAGGCCTGATCAAGTAAGGCGGCCGGAAAACAAAATGTCGGTTGAATAAAGACGTCATGCCCGGCCTTGTGCCGGGCATCCACGTCTTCGTCATTGCGAGGAGCGAAGCGACGAAGCAATCCAGTTTCCCGTCGCGGAAATTTCGTCTGGATTGTTTCGCTGCGCTCGCAATGACGGCGGAGATTTGCACAAAACATGGATGGCCGGGACAAGCCCGGCCATGACGAGCCTGGATATTGGGACTAGGACGCTGCAAGGCGGCAGGGACAGAGACATGTTGCACGAGCACGGCACCGGGGAAAAAGTCAAAGTCGAACTCGATAATTTCGAGCACGGCTTTCCTGAAGGCTTCGGGCCGGGGATGTGGGGCCATCTCGCCTATGCCATCGGTATAGCCTTCGCGGTGTTCCAGCTCATCATCGCGGCGTGGAATTTCCTGCCCAGTCAGGCCGTGCGCGGCATCCATGTCGGCTTCCTGCTGCTGCTGACCTTCGGCCTGATCGCCAACTTCACCGCCAAAACAAACCTCCAGCGCGCTGCGGGATGGATCATCGGCGGCGTCGGATTTTTCTGCGGCCTTTATCAGTATCTGTTCTACGCCGAACTGATCCAGCGCGACGGCGATCCGACCCGGCTCGATCTCGTCGTCGGCACCGTGCTCGGCATTTTGATTTTCGAGGGCGTGCGCCGGATGATGGGCCTTGCGCTGCCGCTGATG
>JAGVII010000802.1 GCA_020056155.1 Afipia sp. | reverse complement strand
CCGGCGCATCGATCGCCTGCGCGAAGCGCTCCCAGATCCGCCCGCCGGTGGTGGCGATGTTGATGAAGTTGTCGCTGGTCCTGAACACGCCGGTCGGAATACTGGTCGGGTGGTTGTTGCCCGCCTGTTGCGGCACGTCGCCATCGACCAGCCAGCGCGCGGCCTGGAAATCGAGCATGAAGATCTGCGCCTGCAACAGCGAGGTCTGCACCCACTGGCCTTCGCTGGAGACATCGCGCTCCAGCAGCGCGGTCATGATGCCGAGTGCGCAGAACAATCCTGCTGTGAGATCGGCGACCGGAATTCCGGCGCGCACCGGCCCTTGTCCCGGCAGTCCGGTAATCGACATCAGCCCGCCCATGCCTTGCGCGATCTGGTCGAAGCCGGGGCGCTTGGCATAAGGGCCGTCCTGTCCGAACCCGGAAATGCTGGCATAGACCAGGCGCGGATTGATCGCGCGCATGCTGGCGTAGTCGATGCCGAGCTTGTCCTTCACGTCGGGACGGAAGTTCTCAACGATCACGTCGGCCTTCGCGGCGAGACGCTTGAACACCTCAAGCCCTTTCGGGTCTTTCAGGTTCAGCGTCATCGCGCGCTTGTTGCGATGCAGGTTCTGGAAATCCGGTCCCTGACGCGGACCGCCCGGCTGCTCGCTGTCGGCGAGATCGGTCGGCGCCTCGATCTTGATGACGTTCGCGCCCCAGTCCGACAATTGGCGCACGGCGGTCGGCCCGGAGCGAATCCGGGTCAGATCCAGCACCGTGAAGCGCGAAAGGGCGGACGAGGCGCGCGGAAACGTCATCAGGCTCTCCGAGGAGATTATCCGGCGTTGCCGACGAGGCCAGCGGCGGCGATACCGGCGAGCGCCGCAGCTTCGTCGTTGTCGGAGGTGTCGCCGCTGATGCCGATGGCGCCGAGCAGGTTGCCGTCCTTGTCATTGATCAGGACGCCGCCCGGCACCGGCACCAGCGCGCCGCGCGCCATGGTGTTGATGGCATCGACGAAATAGGGCTGCTCGTTGGCGCGCTTGAAAATCGCGCGCGATCCCATGCCAAGCGCCAGCGCGCCGTAAGCCTTGCCATGGGCGACTTCGCCGCGCAGCAGGCTGGTGTTGTCTTCGGCGACGAAGCTTTTCATGCAGCCGCGCGCGTCGAGGATCGCGATGGCCATCGGCTTCAGCTTCATGTCCCGGCACTTGGCGAGGGCGGCATCGGAAATCTTGCGGGCAACGTCAAGGGTCAGGTCGGTCATCAAATACATCCTTTTGCGGGATAGTTTAAGAAAGTGCAGGGGCTTTCGCCGCGCCGTTGTCCAAGCTTATGGCAAGGACGCGGGCGACGTGCAATGCGCCACGGCCTGAACCGTCCCTGATTTGATGGCGGCAGGACGTTCCGTCGGCCACGATCAGCGCGTCATCGGCAGCCTTGCGCACAGCGGGGAGCAGGGATGCTTCCGCCATCTGGATCGACACGTCATAAGTGTCCGCGCCGTAGCCGAATGCGCCGGCCATGCCGCAGCAGCTGGATTCGATCTTCTCGACCTTCAGGCCGGGCACCAGCCGTAGAATCTTTTCGACCGGCGCAAACGCCCCGAACGACTTCTGGTGGCAGTGGCCGTGCACCAGTGCGTTTCTGTCGATGGCGCCGAGCGGCAATTTCAACTGGCCGGTCTCGGCCTCGCGCACCAGAAATTCCTCGAACAGCAGGGCGTGCGCGCTGACTTTTTTCGCGGCATCGTCGGAGCGGAGCGACAGCAGTTCGTCGCGCAGCGTGAGGAGACAGCTCGGCTCAAGCCCGACGATGGGCACGCCGCGCTCCGCGAACGGAATCAGGGTTTCGACCACGCGCTTGAGTTCATCCTTGGCGTTCTCGACCAGTCCCGCCGACAGGAACGTGCGTCCGCAGCACAGCGGACGTCCGCCGTCGCGTGCGCGGGGCAGGTGGACGCGATAGCCTCCGTCAATGAGCACTCGCAGCGCCGCATCCAGATTCTCGCGCTCATAGGCGCGGTTGAAGGTGTCGGCGAACAGCACGACTTCGCGGCTGCCTTCCGGTCCATAACTTTCGCCTGCCGGTGCAAACACGTCGCGCCGGAACGCGGGCAACTCACGATGCGTGCTGATGCCGACGGTCTTCTCGAACAGCCAGCGGAGAATATAGCTTTTGTTGCGCAGGTTCGCGAGCCACGCGAAGCGCGCGGCGAGCGCTGCGTAATGCGGCAGGTAACCCACCAGCCGGTCGCGCAGGGTCAGACCATGCCTGGCGGTGCGCGCGGCCAGCACCTCGATTTTCATTTTCGCCATATCGACGCCGGTGGGGCATTCGTGGCGGCAGGCCTTGCAGGAGACGCAAAGCTTCATGGTCTCCATCATGGAGTCCGACGACAGCGCATCCGGACCAAGTTGTCCGGAGATCGCCAGCCGCAGCGTGTTGGCACGGCCGCGGGTGACGTCTTTCTCGTTGCGTGTCGCGCGGTAGGACGGGCACATCACGCCGCCCTCGAGCTTGCGGCATGCGCCGTTGTTGTTGCACATCTCGACCGCGCCCTGGAAGCCGCCGGCGGCGCCGGGATAGGCTGACCAGTCCATCACCGTCTTGACGGTCTCGACCTTGTAGCCGGGCGTATAACGGAACAGCGTGCGGTCGTCCATTTTCGGCGGATGCACGATCTTGCCGGGATTGAGCGTGTTGTCGGGGTCGAAGCGCTCCTTCACTTCCTCGAAGGCGTGAACGATTTGCGGGCCGAACATCTGTGCGTGAAATTCGGAGCGCACGATGCCGTCGCCGTGTTCGCCGGAATGCGAGCCTTTATACTCGCGCACCATCGCGAAGGCCTCCTCGGCGATGGCGCGCATTGCCTTGACGTCCTTGTCGAGCTTCAGGTTGAGCACCGGCCGGACATGCAGGCAGCCTTCGGAGGCGTGGGCATACATGGTGCCGCGCGTGCCATGCTTCTCGAAGATCTGATTGAGCCGCTCAGTGTAATCCGCAAGGTGCGGCAGCGGCACCGCGCAGTCCTCGACAAAGGAGACCGGTTTGCCCTCCTGTTTCATCGACATCATGATGTTGAGGCCGGAGGTGCGGAAATCGGTGATCGCCGCCTGCATCGCAGGCTCGATCACATCGACCACGCCGCCCCATTTTCTTTTCGGCTGATCCCAGCCGAAACCGAGATCGCCCATCAGGTCGCCGAGCTGCTGGAGTTTCGCCAAATTAGCCGCCTGATCCGCCTCGGCGAATTCCACGACCAGCAGCGCGTCCGGATCGCCCTTCACAACGGCTTCGATGGTCGGCCGGAACATCGCGATGTCACGGCCGAGCGCGATCATGGTGCGGTCCACCAGTTCCACCGCGATCGGCTTCAGCTTCACCAGATGCTGGGTAGCGTCCATCGCCTCGTAGAAGCTGCCGAAATGGCAGACGCCGAAGACCTTCGGCCCGATCAGCGGCCACAGCTTCAGTTCAACGCGGGTGGTGAAAGCGAGCGTGCCCTCGGAGCCCACCAGCAGGTGCGCCATGTTGTTGACCGGCTGCGGCGTCAGCGCATCGAGATTGTAGCCGCCGACACGGCGTTGGACATGCGGGAAGCGTGCCGCGATCTCGTTTGCTTCGCGTTCGCCGAGCGCCAGCATGTCGCGGAACAGATCTCGGCCCGGCATCTCGGCGTTCTGCCATGCGATGTCGCGCGGCACTTCGCCAAAGTGTAACAGCGTGCCGTCGGCCAGCGCGGCGTCCATCGCAATGGTGTTGTCGCGCATGGTGCCGTAGCGCAGGGAACGCCCGCCGCAGGAATTGTTGCCGGCCATGCCGCCGATGGTGGCGCGGGACGCAGTCGAGACATCGACCGGAAACCACAGCCCATGT
>JAGVII010000807.1 GCA_020056155.1 Afipia sp. | reverse complement strand
GCCGCCCTGCTTGCGCATCAGCGGCACGGTCGCGTTCGTCATGTGATAGATCGATTTGACGTTGACGGCGAACACGCGGTCGAACTCGTCTTCGGTCACATCCATGATCGGCTTGTTGCGGAACGACCAGCCCGCATTGTTGACCACGATGTCGAGCCGCCCGAATTTCTCGACGGCAGTCGCAACGGCCCTGTCGATGTCGTCCCGCTTGGAGACATCGCCCGCAACCGCAACAGCGCCGTCGGTGTTCGCGGCAACGCGCGCCGCGCCCTCGCCATTCAGATCGAGGATCACGACCTTGGCACCCTCGTCGACGAAATGCCGCGCGATGGCTGCGCCAAATCCCGACGCGCCGCCCGTGACCAGCGCAACCTTGTTCTTGAGACGCATGTTATCCGCCCTTTGATTTTTATTTGTTGTCCAGCTCCGCAGCGACAACACTTGTCATTGCGGGGAGCGACCCGAAATGACTGGTGGCGCCAGTCATTCAGAACTCTATCCCGAAATGAAATCACCGCATTTCTGAATGGTGTCGTTGCTGCCCCAGGGCATGATCGGGACCGAGGATGTCGAATTCTTCGGCGAGCCCTCGATCAGCTTGTCGGAATAGACCATGTAGACCAGCACATTCCGCTTGGCGTCGCAGCCGCGCACGATCTGCATCTTCTTGAAAAACAGCGAGCGCCGCTGCCGGAACATATCCTCGCCCTGCGACGCCTTGGACTTGAAACGGATCGGCGCGACCTGGCGGCAAGCCAGAGAGACGTCGGACACCTCCTCGGCCAGCCCGAGCCAACCCTTGTAGCCGCCCCTCTCCGGCACCGTGAAATGACACGCCACGCCTTCGACCACCGGATCATCGACGCCGTAAGTCGCGAGCTTGTCGTCCGGGCTGAGTAGCTTGAACACGGTGGAGCGGCGGAAGATCAGGTCCGGCTCGTCAGCCGCCGTCACAGGCGTTGCGGCCAGCCAGACAAGAGCAGTGGCCAACAGCGCGGCGGCTGTCATTCGGGTCGAACGGAAAGGCATCAGGAGGCTCCACAGGAGGGTATCGAAACATGGTGCGGGACAACCTGCCCCGCGCGGGGAACCCCTCATGTGGGGTGGCATCGGCGGTGTTGGAAGGCACGGGATTGTGACCGCCATTGGCCAGCCGTTAAGCGCTTTTGAAGGCTCACCGGCTAGTGTGGTGGTTCGCAAGTCCGCATGACCTCTACAGCGGGCTTTTGCGGACTTGCGAACCAAAACCACACTAGGATCAATAATTTCTAGCGTCCTTTCGAATCCGAAGTTCGCGCGGGGGCGTGCTGCGAAATGAGGCGAACTTCGGATTCGGGACGCTAGTATTTCAGCACCATGAATGCCGCAGAATGCGGTACCGAAACCCTGAGCGGCGATGAACATTTGGACGATTGGCGACACTAACACTGGAATCAGTTGAGGAATTTCGCGTGCGCGGCAATCTGTTACCTTCTTCGGGCGATCAGCATAAAGCGGTCGATATTCTTTCCCCTTTTGGCAATGTCATCGGTTCCCGTCCGGCCCGATCCGGTGGGCTGAGAACCGTATGGCTTGCCGCGACGCTGAGCGCCGGATTCGCGTTGCCGGCCGAGGCCCAGATATTCTGGCCGACGGAGTACGGCAGCGATTACGCCGAGCCGCAACGATGGATCGAGCCGCGCCGCCCGCGTGTCGTGCGCACCCGGCCGAAACTGCCCGATGCACCGAAGGGCACCGCCAAGCCGGTCGGGCCCGTCGTGATCGCGATCTCGATCGAAAATCAGCAGATGAAGGTCTACGACCAGAACGGCCTGTTCGCGGAATCGCCAGTCTCCACCGGCATGCGCGGACATTCGACGCCGACGGGCGTATTCAGCGTCATCCAGAAGAACAAATATCACCGCTCGAACATCTACAGCGGCGCGCCGATGCCCTACATGCAGCGCCTCACCTGGTCCGGCATCGCGATGCACGCCGGCGCGCTTCCCGGTTACCCCGCGTCGCACGGCTGCATCCGCATGCCGATGAATTTCGCGATGCGGATGTGGGGCTGGACCCGCATGGGTGCTCGCGTGATCGTCACGCCCGGCGAGGTCTCGCCTTCCGATATTTCTCATCCCCTCCTGATCGCCCGCAAGCCGGACACCAACCCGGTATCGGCCGCGTCCGCGACCGGAAAGCAGGCCTCGACGCTGAAGTCCGATCGTTCGTCGATTCTCGATGCCGCCGCTCACGAGAAGCCGCGGTTGAGGCTGACGTCGATTGCCGAAGGCCTGACCGTTCGTACCGCTGACGCCAGCGCCACGCTGTCGCAGAAAAGCGATGCAGGCGACGTGGTTGCCCAAAGGTGGGACGCGGGCCGTGACGGATCGCCTCCGCCGGAGGCTACGAGCGAAGGCGCCAAGGACGGTTCCTCCGCCGCGCCGAACGACGCAAGCCATGACGGTGCGAACAGGGACGATGCCGTCAGGACCGATAGCGGTAACCCCGGCGCGTCCAGCGACAAGCCCGTCGATGCAAAGCTGGATGGCAACAAAAGCGAAGCACCGGAGACCGACAAGGATCAGGCCCGCGCCACCGATCCGGTGATCCCGGCCAGCGTCACCCCGCCGCTCGAAGGAACGGCGGAATTTATCGGCCCGGTGAAACCTCGCAGCGGTCATGTTGCGGCCTTTGTGAGCCGTAAGGAAAACAAGATCTACGTGCGACAGAATTTCGAGCCATGGTTCG
>JAGVII010000556.1 GCA_020056155.1 Afipia sp. | reverse complement strand
TAGCGCCGGATGAAGTCCGGCATCTCCTTGAAGATTGGCTGCTTGGACACTTCTTCCGCTGTCAGCTTCTCCGGCGGCGGAACGTCCGGCATCTTGTCCTGATGGTTGAACGAGCCTTCTTCCTCGGCGTGGAACGACACCATGATCGAGAAAATCGCTTGGCCATGCTGGATCGCGGTGACGCGCCGCGTCGCGTAGCTCTTGCCGTCGCGCAGCCGCTCGACCTCGTAGATGATCGGAATCTGCGGATCGCCGGGAAGGATGAAATAGCAATGCAGCGAATGCGGCAGGCGGCCCTCGACGGTGCGGCACGCTGCCACCATCGCCTGACCGATCACCTGTCCGCCGAACACCCGCTGCCAGCGTGTCTTGGGGCTGGTGCCGCGGAACATGTTCACCTCTAACTGTTCGATATCGAGGATCGACAGCAGATCAATCAGGCTTTTCGACATTCACGATGTTCCGATCTGCGGCATTTAGGGGATGCGGAGCGGTTTCCGGTGACCCGTAAACCCTGATAAACAGGCTCATCTTTCGGGCCCATTCACGGAGCATATTTCCCCCATGGCCGGGTCCGAGGCAAGAGCGGCCATGTGCGAAATGTACCTATGAAGGTCCGGGACTTATGTCGTTACAACGAAGCATCGTGATCGGAGGGGGCGCATTCGCCGGTCTGGGACTGGCGCTGGCGCTGCGGCAGGGTCTCGGCCCTGAAATTCCGATTGTCGTTGCCGATCCGGCCTTCGCGATGAAGCCAAGCCGCGATCCGCGTGCATCTGCGATCGTCGCGGCCTGCCGGCGGCTGTTCGAGGTGGTCGGTGTGTGGGATCAGGTGGCCGACAGCGCCCAGCCGATCCTCGACATGGTGGTGACGGACTCTCGGCTTGAGGACGCGACGCGTCCCATCTTTCTGACCTTCGGCGGCGAAGTCGAGCCCGGCGAACCGTTCGCGCACATGGTCGAGAACCGTCACCTCATCAACGCGCTGGTGACGCGCGCGGAAGCCGAAGGCGTCGAACTCAACGCGGTCGCGGTCTCCGGCTATGAATCGAATCCCGAAGGCACGCGCGTCACGCTCAGCGACGGCCGGGTTATCGATGCCAGTCTTCTGGTGGCCGCCGACGGCGCGAAATCGAAACTGCGTGAACGCGCCGGCATCGCAACCCACGGCTGGGATTACGATCAATCCGGTATCGTCGTCACCGTCGGACACGAGCGCGATCACGGGGGCCGCGCCGAAGAACACTTCCTGCCCGCAGGTCCGTTCGCGATCCTGCCGCTCACGAACAACCGGTCCTCGCTGGTATGGACCGAGAGCCGCGGTGAGGCCGCGCGGATCATCGAACTTCCCGACGCCGAATTTCAAGCCGAGCTGGAAACGCGATTCGGGCTTCATCTCGGCGAGGTGAAAGCGCTCGACAGGCCCCGCGCATTTCCGCTCGGCTATTTCGTGGCGCGGTCATTCATCGGTGAACGGCTCGCGCTGGTTGGCGATGCCGCGCATGTGATTCATCCCATCGCGGGGCAGGGGCTCAACATGGGCCTGAAGGACGCGGCGGCGCTGGCGGAAGTGATTGTCGATGCGGCGCGGCTCGGCATCGATCCGGGACAGGCCGATGTGCTGGAGCGTTATCAGCGCTGGCGGCGGTTCGACACGGTGGCGATGGGCGTCGCCACCAATTCGCTGAACATGCTGTTCTCGAACAAATCGTCGCTGCTGCGCACGGTGCGCGACATCGGCCTCGGGCTGGTCGATCGCGTGCCGCCGCTGAAAAGCGCGTTCATTCGTCAGGCGGCGGGACTGTCCGGCGAAGTGCCGCGGCTGCTGCGCGGCGAGGCGCTGTAGTCTTTCGACATTGCGCGAAGGTCCTGCAACGAAGCAATCCAGTTCAATTTTAGTTCAGGATGGATTGCTTCGCGGAGCCTGTCGCTGGGCAGCGCTTCGCGCTGAGCCATTGGTTCGCAATGACGAAGAACTATCGACGGAGAGAGGTTAGCCCTGTTTTGCCAGCTGCTCGCCCATCAGGCGATGCAGCAGGTTGATCGCCTTGAGCGGCCGGACCATCACCTTGAAATGCGTGATCTGGCGTCCGTCGTCGCTGAACGTGATGATGTCCACGCCATTGATCTTGACGCCCTCGACCTCGTTCTCGAATTCGAGCACTGCGCCGTTGTCGTTGCGCCATTCGCCGAGATATTTGAAGCCGGCACCGCCGAGGACCGACCCCGCGCTGGCCAGATACTTGAAGGTGATCTCGCGCCCGCGCTGAGGTGTGTGGACGACGGGACTTTCGAATACGGCATCCGGGTGAAGCAGATCCCACAACGCCTTCTCATCGTGCGATTTGATAAAGTCGTGCCAGCGTTCGAGGGCGAAGGGTCGCATCGGGCTCTCCGGTGTTGATGGGTCCGGCGTCAAGGCGTCGCGCCAGCAGGGGTGAGCGCAGATCGGATCTTAATCGATCCGCCGCGCTTCTTCCGGCAGCATGATCGGAATGCCGTCGCGGATCGGATAGGCGAGCTTGGCCGATCGCGAGATCAGTTCCTGCCGCGCGCTGTCGAACTCCAGCGGCCCCTTGGTTTGCGGACACACCAGAATTTCGAGAAGTTTCGGATCGACGCCGTTTTCGGGTCGTTCGGACGGCGAGGTCGTCATAGGTCGGCTCCACAGCGGGTCTTGGCTTGCTCTTGTATCACACCCGCGGCAGCCCGGATCAACAGACTGCGGTTGCGTTTGTCGCAGTCGTCACGTCGGCGCGTTGGCGATCCGGATCAATTCAGCGAGAATCCCGTCTTGGCGGGACTTCGACAATGGCTTGTCCGAGAGCGTGAAGCCGAGAAAGGCCCAGTAGAGAATCTGGGCGCGCGCTTGCGCCACCGCGGGGGAATAGCCCTGCGCTGCAAACAGGCTCTCCATGTAGGACAGTCTCCGCCTGTCGATGGCCTGCACGGCCGCGCGGGCCGCCGGATCGACGGTGGCCCAGCTCCGCACCGCGACTTCTACCCTCAGCCTGCTGCCGCCGAACGCCCGGCGCAGCAGCACATTCATGGGAATTTCGCCTGCGGGCGATCGTTCAAGGCTGGCGATGATCTGCTCGGTGGTGACTTCCCGCCAGCGCTTGAGCAGGGCGGCGTGGAACGCGCCGACATCGGCGAAATGCCAGTAAAAGCTGCCGCGCGAGACGCCCATGGCCTTCGCCAGCGGCTCGGCCTTCAGCGCGGTAAAGCCGCTCTGGGTCAGTGTTCTGAGGCCCTGATCGAGCCAGTCGTTGGCGGACAGCTGAAGGGTGGTCACGCAGGCGGCTCCGTTGTTCGCAGCGACCATACACAACCGTATTGACAGGCGCCAGCATCGGGTGCATCGTCACCATACAGTTGTGTATGGTTTGGGGAACGGTGCGATGCGCGATCTGCTCTTGCAATGTTCCGGCGCGCTCGCGATTGTGGTGGCGTTGATTCACGGAGCGCTCGGTGAGACGAAGGTGTTCGCGCGTGCGGCCATCGAGCCGCCGCGTCTGCGGACCATGATCCGGCTGGTCTGGCAGGCAGGGGCGCTGGCGTGGATCGGTGGCGGCGTGTTGCTGATCGCAGCGCCGTACATGGCGTCGGAGCCGGCGCGCCACTGGATCGTGGCGACGTTCGCGGTGGTGTTTGGATTTGCGGCGGCGGTCAATGCCTACGCCACGCGCGGCCGTCACTTTGGCTGGATGCTGCTGAGTGGCGTGGTCGCTCTCGGGGTCGCGGGCTACTAGGTCTCGCCTGCCAAAGGACCACTGCTCGTTACTGCAGCGGCGGATCGCCGGACGTCTGCTTCTTCGCGAGATCCATTTCGGTGACGGCGATCAGGATTTCCGCGCGGGTCTTCAGGTTCGGCGCTTCCAGCAGCGCCTGCTTTTCCGCCGGTCCATAGGGCGACATCATCGCGAGTGCATTGACCAGCGCTTCGTTGGGCGCGCTTTCGATGCCTTCCCAGTCCACCTTGAGCTGGTTGGCTTTCAGAAATTGCGTCAGCGCTTCCAGCAGCGC
>JAGVII010000308.1 GCA_020056155.1 Afipia sp. | reverse complement strand
GTGCGTGACATTCGGCTGCCGCGAACCCTGCTCGCGTTGCTGATCGGCGCGACGTTCGGACTGGCAGGTGCAGCGTTGCAGGGCCTGCTGCGCAATCCGCTCGCTGAGCCATCGCTGTTCGGGGCGCCGCAAGCCGCCGCGGCGGCAGCGGCCGCGATCATGGCCTTCGGATTTGCCGGTGCGCTGTCGCTGGCGGTGCCCCTCGGCGGCATCGCGGGGGCATTGCTTTCGGTCGGCGCGCTGGTCGCCATCGCCGGACGCCGTGCCTCGCTGACGGTGACACTGCTGGCGGGCCTCGCACTCGCAAGTCTCGCAGGCGCTGCCATCGCGCTCATCCTCAATCTTGCGCCCAATCCCTACATCGCGCTGGAGATCGCTTTCTGGCTGCTCGGCTCGCTGCGGGACCGCAGCATGGAGCATGTCTGGCTCGCCGCGCCGTTCATGATTGTGAGCTGGGCCGTGCTGGCGATCAACGCCGGCGCGTTCCGCGCGCTGACGCTCGGCGAGGATGCCGCGGCCTCGCTCGGCGTCAATGTCGAACGCACCCGCGTGCTGGTGGTGATCGGCGTCGCGCTCGGTGTCGGCGCTGCCGTCTCGGTGGCCGGCGCCATTTCATTTGTGGGACTGGTCGCGCCGCATCTGGTGCGGCGGTTTTACGGCTCCGATCCCGCGCGCGTGCTGTTACCTGCATCACTTGCGGGCGCTGCGCTGCTGATGGCCGCCGACATCGCCGTGCGCCTGATCCCCGCTGTCATCGAAATCAAGATCGGCGTGGTCACGGCGCTGATCGGCGTGCCGTTTTTTCTGGCGATGATCTTCCACGAGCGCCGCGCATTGGAGGACAGCACACAATGAAGCCGGACAACGCGCCACGCCTCGTCTCCACCGGCATCACCGTTGTCCGCGGCTCGCGCCGGATCGTAGACAACGCCGATCTCACACTGAACGCCGGCGAGTTCACGATTCTCGCCGGGCCCAACGGCGCCGGCAAGACGACGCTGGCGCGCGCCATGGCCGGTGTGATGAGAGCGGAGGGCTCCGTCACATTCGACGGCATCAGCCTGCGTCACATGCAGCCGCGCGCCCGCGCCCGCGCCATCTCCTATCTGCCGCAGGGCCACGAATTTCACTGGCCGATGCGGGTGGACAGCATCGTGGCGCTCGGACGCGAACCCCACGCCGATCCGTTCTCGCAGACCTCGGTGAAGGACCGGATCGCCATCGAACGCGCCATCGCGGCGACGGCAGTCGGCGAGTTCTCCTCGCGGCTGATCACGACGCTGTCGGGCGGCGAACGCGCTCGCGTCGCGATTGCGCGGGCGCTGGCGACCGAAGCCTCGGTGCTGATCGCGGACGAGCCGACCGCATCGCTCGACGAACGGCATCAGCTCATCGTCATGGATCTGCTTCAGCGCGTTGCCCATGGCGGCACGGCCGTCCTTGCCATTATTCACGATCTCGCCCTGGCGATGCGGTTCGCGGATCGCGTCGTCGTCATGAACGACGGCCGCATCGTCGCCAACGACACGCCGCCGCTGGCCCTGACGCCTGATCGCATTGCGGAAATCTTCGGCGTTTCGGTGAACCGCGTCGAAACGCCGGACGGACCGCTGCTGCTGCCGTCCCGCGCGCTGTAGGCGGCTCAGCTCCCGAGCAGTCGAGTCCCGATCCGCGACAGCCTGCGCTTCGCGGCGGCGGTGCGGGTCAGCGGGGGCGCCGGCGGCTCCTCGTCTTCCGGCAACCGCAAACCAACCACGTTCACTCGGTTGCCGCCGATGCTTCGCGCCACCAGCACGATGGAATCGAGCGGCAAGGTCGCGCCGACGCGGGGCGCGTGATCGAGATGGATATCGAAATAGTCCGCCAGCGTCAGATGCGCGTCGCTGGGGGCGACGGTGATCCCGTAGATGTCGGCCACGTCCTTCAAGGTCACGTCGCCGGGCATCATGAAATCGCCGAGCAGATGCGGGTCCGGCGCGGGCACCGCGGGCATATCGACAAAGAAGCGGTCCAGCGCCTCGGCCTTTTCCGGCGGCGCCAGCAGATAGAGATAATCGCCCTTGACCACCGGCTCGGCTTCGACAGGCGAAAGAATCCGCTCGTCACGGATCACCAGCGTGGGTTTCGACCATGACGGGATCAGCCCGCGTTTCAGGAACAGGCTGTTGGCGCGAACCGGATAGCCGACGAGTTGCTGCTCGAGCTGTCCCGGCAGATCGAGTTCGACGCGGCGAGGCCCGCGATCGGCGCGCGGCAGCGCGACGTGCAGCCACCGCGCCGCCGAGGCCAATGTCCAGCCTTGCAGCAGCAATGAGATCAGGACGACGGCGAAGGCGACATCGAAGTAGAGCTGCGCGTTGGGCAGGCCGACCAGCATCGGTATCGAGGCCAGGAAGATCGCGACCGCGCCGCGCAGACCGACCCAGGCAATGAAGGTCCGCTCCCGCCAGTTGAACCGGAACGGCGCCAGGCAAAGAAACACCGCGATGGGCCGCGCCACCAGCATCAGCACCAGCGCCACCGCGACAGCCGGCAGCACGGTGGTCAATGTTCGCTCGGGCGAGACCAGCAGGCCGAGCAGAACGAACATCACGATCTGCGCCAGCCATGTGGCCGCATCGAGAAAGGCGACGACGGAATTGTGCGCGCGGGTCGGACGGTTGCCGATGATCATGCCAGCGAGATAGACTGCCAGGAATCCCGACGCGTGCGAGATCTGGGCCATCCCGAATATCACCAGCGCGGCCGTCGCCACAAAGGGCGCATGCAAACCCTGCGGCAAGGCGACGCGGTTCAGTGCGAACACCACAAGCCAGCCGCCGACAAATCCGAAAATCACGCCAAAGGTGGCTTCGCGCACGAGCTGAAGTCCGACATGCGCCCACGAACTCTGCCCGATCGACAGAAACTCCACCAGCATCAGAGTGAGAAAGATCGCGAACGGATCGTTGGTGCCGGATTCCACCTCGAGGGTCGCGCCGACGCGCGGGCGCAGGCGAAGGCCCTGGCTATGGACCAGAAGGAACACCGCGGCGGCGTCGGTGGAGCCAACCACCGCGCCGACCAGCAGCGCCTCCGGCCAGCCGACGTCGAGCGCATACTTGGCGACCGGCGCCGTGATCAGCGCCGTCAGCAGCACGCCGACGGTCGCCAAGGCCGCCGACGGCGCCAGCACCGCGCGGATGCTCTGGAAGCGGGTCTTCAGCCCGCCGTCGAACAGGATCAGCGCCAGCGCCACCGATCCGACCAGATACGTCGTCTGCACGTCGTCGAAACGAAGGCCGCCGGGCCCGCTTTCACCCGCGGCAATACCGACGAAAAGGAAGACCAGCAGCAGCGGGGCGCCGAACCGCAGCGCGAGCAGGCTGGAGAGAATGCCCGCCATCACGAGAACCGAGCCGAGCAGAATGGCAATGCTGACCGAGTCGAGGGATGCCATTAGCTGTGTCTGTCTCCGGTCCAAAATGCGTGCATTTGCATGAATATCGTCGCAGCCGCCCAACGCCAACTCATTTGTCAGCGTGATCACGATTGTGTCCGCTTTGCTGGTGTTAAGTTGGGCGATCACCGAATTCTTCCGCTCCTCCGGCCGCGGAATGTGGGAATCTGGCGAACGACCGAATCGATCCAGGGTCGAACCCAAGATCGAACCCAAGATCGACCCCAGGACCAGAGCGGCCGGACCGGCCTGTTTCTTTGCAAGGTGAGTTACCCGTTGAACTGGAATGAGAACATCCGCGTGCCGTATCCAGT
>JAGVII010000372.1 GCA_020056155.1 Afipia sp. | reverse complement strand
CACCACCTGCCAGCCTTCCTGCCCGCTTCAAAGGTCAAACCCCATGAATGCTCGTTCGCTTGTCGCTGCCCTCGCTCTTGCCGCTGTCAGCTTTGCCACTTCCGCCAATGCTCAGGATGTTGCCGCCGGCGAGAAGTCCTTCAACAAGTGCCGCGCCTGCCATCAGGTCGGCGAAACCGCCAAGAACACGGTGGGTCCGGTGCTGAACGGATTGTTCGGCCGCAAGTCGGGAACGGTCGAGGGCTACAACTATTCCGAAGCCAACAAGAATTCCGGCATTACATGGGATGACGCGGTGTTCGCCGAATACATCCAGAATCCGAAGGCCAAGATCCCCGGCACCAAGATGGCGTTCGCCGGAATCAAGAAGGAAGACGAGATCAAGGATCTCACCGCCTTCCTCAAGCAGTTCGGCCCCGACGGGAAGAAGAAGTAGGCTCCCTGTTCAACACAGAATTTCAATCTTTGTCATGGCCGGGCTTGTCCCGGCCATCCACGTCTTTACCCCAAGACTGCAAGCAAAGACGTGGATCACCGGGACAAGCCCGGTGATGACGATTGAGCGCGTTGAGCAGTATGCGATCTCATGGTCCGAGACGTGCAAGGTCAAGCGCGGCCATGACGGCCTCTGATGGTGTCGTCTGCTAAGCGCTCCGTGCCTGCCTTGCCGCCTCGACCATGTTGCTCAGCGCGGACTTCACCTCGGGCCAGCCGCGCGTCTTGAGGCCGCAATCCGGATTGATCCAGATTTGCTCCGGCGAGAGGTTGCGCCGCGCCTTGCCGATCAACTCCATCATTTCCGGCACCTCCGGCACGCGCGGCGAATGGATGTCGTAGACGCCAGGTCCGATTTCGTTCGGGTACCTGTAGGTTACGAAGGCGTCGAGCAGTTCCATCTTCGAGCGCGAGGTCTCGATCGAGATCACGTCGGCGTCCATCGCGCCGATGGCGTCGATGATGTCGTTGAACTCGGCGTAGCACATGTGGGTGTGGATCTGGGTTTCATCCTTCACACCGGCCTGCGAGACCTTGAAGCAGTCCACCGCCCAGTCGAGATAGGCCTTCCAGTCGCCCTTGCGGAGCGGAAGACCCTCGCGCAGCGCCGGCTCGTCGATCTGGATCACGCCGATGCCGGCACGCTCGAGATCGGTCACCTCGTCGCGCAGGGCGAACGCGATCTGGCGGCAGACCTGATCGCGCGACAGGTCATCGCGCACGAACGACCATTGCAGCATGGTGACCGGGCCGGTGAGCATGCCCTTCATCGGCAGGGGTGTCAGTGACTGCGCGTAGGACGACCAGCCCACCGTCATCGGCTTCGGGCGCGACACGTCGCCGAAAATCACCGGCGGGCGGACGTAGCGCGAGCCGTAGCTCTGCACCCAGCCGTGTTTGGTGAAGGCGTAGCCCGACAGCTGCTCGCCGAAATACTGCACCATGTCGTTGCGTTCGAATTCGCCGTGCACCAGCACGTCGATGCCGATGTCCTCCTGCCAGCGTACCGCTTTCTCGGTTTCCTTGCGCAGGAACGCATCGTACTCGGCGTCGCTGAGCTGCCCCCTGGCGTGGGCGGCGCGGGCCTTGCGGACGTCTTCGGTCTGCGGGAACGAGCCGATGGTGGTGGTCGGGAACGCGGGCAGGCCGAGCACCTTGTTTTGCAGCTTGCGCCGTTCGCTGAACGCGCTCCTGCGTTCTGACAGGGTGCGGGATTTTTCCGCCGCGCGCGATTGCACCGCCGGGTCGTGAATCTTCGGCGACGAGGCGCGCTTGTTTGCGGCATCATCGGAGGCAGCGAACACGTCCTTGACGGATTCGCGTCCCGACGACAGGGCGCGGCTGAGCGCGGCCAGTTCGCCCATCTTCTGCACCGAGAAGGCAAGCCAGCTCTTCAGATCGGCGTCGAGCGCGTCTTCCTGATCGAGGTCGATCGGCACGTGCAGCATCGAGCAGGACGGCGCGATCTGAACCCGGTCCGCGCCGCGCCTGGCAACGACGCTCTCCAGCAGCTGAAGGATTTTCGACAGGTCGCTGCGCCAGATGTTGCGGCCGTCGATCACGCCGAGCGAAAGCACCCGATCTCCCGGCATCCTGCTCAGGACTGAATCGATCTGACCCCTGCCACGCACAAGATCGAGATGCACACCGGCGACGGGCAGTCTGGTGACGAGATCGGCGTTGTCGCCGAGTTCGCCGAAATATGTGGCGAGCATGATCCTGATGCCGGGCACCTTCAGCGCGAATTCGCTGTAGGCCGTTTTCAGCGCAGCCTTTTCATCGGCATCGAGATCGAGCACCAGACACGGCTCGTCAATCTGCACCCAGTCCGCGCCTTCGGCCGCGAGCCTGTTGAGGACGTCGATATAAACCGGCAGCAGTCTCGGCAACAGCGACAGCCGGTTTTCGCCCTTGCCGAGCTTGAGGAACGTGACCGGGCCGACCAGCACCGGCCGGGTCTGAATACCGAGCGCTTTCGCTTCGCGGTATTCATCGATCGCCTTGGTGGAGGCGAGGGCGAAGGTCTGATCCTTCGCGAACTCCGGCACCATGTAGTGATAGTTGGTGTCGAACCACTTGGTCATTTCCTGCGCGGGCACGCCGTGACCGTGGCTGTGGCCGTGCGCGCAGCTGTCGTAGTGGTCCGAATCCTGATGAGAGACGTCTTTCTGGCTGCCGCGCGCCATGGCGAAATAGGTCTCGAACGACACCGGCCCGCCGGTCCAGCCGTAGATTTTCGGAATCGCGCCGACCATGGCGCTGGTATCGAGCACCTGATCGTAGAGCGAGAAATCATTGGACGGGATCACCGTGACGCCGAGATCGCGCTGGCGCTTCCAGTTGCCGGCGCGGATTTTCGCGGCGGTCTCGCGCAGCGCGGCCTCGTCGATCTTGCCGGACCAGAATTTTTCCAGTGCCATTTTCAGTTCGCGGCGCGGGCCGATGCGCGGCACGCCGAGCGCGGCGACGGGAATGGAAGCAGTTGAAGCAGAATTCGACATTGGCAAACCCCGTGATGTTGGGGCAGGGCCGGACATGCGCGAACGACAGAGACGGAAAGTTCCGTCCTCCGCAAGCGACACACCGGGGCACCCCGCCCGTGGACGTACTGTGATCGCGGCAGGTCTCCTGGCTCACGGGTCGACGCCTGTGTCCGGCCTTCCCGAGGCTTTCGCCTCAGTGGCATCGATGGACAAGGCTCACCGTCTACAGTTGCGGGGGCAGCTTCGGAATTGTGCGATCCAGCCGGATCGCACGCACCGCATTCCCTCTTGGCTCCGGATCACCGATCCGCAGAACCGCGATGGTCATGTTATGAGAAGCGTATTCCGGCCGGTCAAAGGGAAAGCTTCCCACCGGCGACACGCGAAGATCGCGCGCGACGCCTGTGGGCAGAAAACTTGATGGCGCCGCCGCCGCTGATTCTCGGCGGTCTGTCCTGAGGCGCAGGATCGTTTGCGCGATTTGAAGTATCTTGGCCTCTGAACCAGAATCGCAGAAGTCTGTTCTGGCGCTGAGAAACGCCGCTTTCTTTGAGCGGCGAGGATAACGGGGACGCTGATTAATCCTTTGTTGACTTTCCCGTCCTCATATTACCAGATGTAGATGTCCCGGTCCTGTCAGACCTCAAAATCTGGTGGGCTAAGAGAGAAGACGGTGAGCTGCATCTTTTGCGCAGCAATTCCGGCGCTGCCCCCGCAACTGTAAGCGGCGAGCCTTTGTCCATCGATGCCACTGGAGCGAAAGCTCTGGGAAGGCGGACCCAGGCGTCGACCCGCGAGCCAGAAGACCTGCCGCGACACCAAAAGAACGTCCACGGGCGGGGTGTCCGGCGGTCGCTTGCAGCATTGCCGGCGCACGCCGGCCGTCATGCAGCGCCCTTCGGCCCCAGCCCCCAAAAAACTGCAACGCACGGGGTCTGCCGATGTCACTCTCTCTCGAACGCGAAGCCGCCAAATCCGCTCCTCTCATTCAGTTGCGTTCCGAGTCGCTGGCCGTCGCTGCCACCACACCGCCTTTGCAGGTTATCCGCCGCAACGGCACGGTCTCGCCGTTCGATGCGAGCAAGATCTCGATTGCGATGACCAAGGCGTTCCTTGCCGTCGAAGGGCATACCGCGGCGGCGTCACGCCGCATTCACGAAGTGATCGAGCAACTGACCCGTGAAGTGGTCAGCGCGCTGACCCGCAGGATCGGCGAGGGCCGCACCTTCCATATCGAGGACGTGCAGGATCAGGTCGAACTGGCGCTGATGCGCAGCGAGCATCACAAGGTGGCCCGCGCCTATGTGCTGTATCGCGAGGAGCGCACGCGCCAGCGCGCGGAGGCGGAGGCTGCAAAGCCCGCAAAGACATCGTCCGGACCGCAGTTGCATGTCACGCTCGGCAATGGCACGCGCGTGCCACTCGACGTCGAGCGCCTGACGCTCATCATTCAGGAAGCCTGCGCCAATCTCGACGGCGTTGACGCCGCGCCTGTGCTGGCCGAAACCAAGCGCAATCTTTACGACGGCATCAGCCAGGATGAGCTTGCGCTCGCGGGCATCATGGCCGCGCGCACGCTGGTGGAGCAGGAGCCGAACTACGCCTATGTCAGCGCGCGTCTCCTGCTCGACAAGCTGCGCACCGAAGTGCTGTCGTTCGTCCATTCCGCGCAGATCAACGCCACGCAGGCCGACATGATCGCGCGCTATGCCGCGTATTTCCCGGCCTATGTCAAAAAGGGCATCGAAGCCGAACTGCTCGATCCCGAACTGGCGCGCTACGACCTGAAGCGGATCGTGGCGGCGCTGAAGCCGGAGCGCGATCTCTCGTTCCAGTTCCTCGGATTGCAGACGCTGTATGATCGCTACTTCCTGCACGACGACGGCAACCGCATCGAACTGCCGCAGGCGTTCTTCATGCGCGTCGCGATGGGCCTTGCGGTCCGCGAGATCGACCGCGAGGCGCGCGCCATCGAATTCTACAACCTGCTGTCCTCGTTCGACTTCATGGCCTCGACGCCGACGCTGTTCAACTCCGGCACGCTGCGGCCGCAGCTGTCGTCGTGTTTCCTCACCACGGTGGCCGACGATCTCGATGGCATCTTCAAGTCGGTAAAGGACAACGCGCTGCTGGCGAAGTATTCCGGCGGTCTCGGCAACGACTGGACCCGCGTGCGCGGCCTTGGCGCGCATATCAAGGGTACCAACGGCGAAAGCCAGGGCGTGGTGCCGTTCCTCAAGGTCGCGAACGACACCGCGATTGCGGTTAATCAAGGCGGCAAGCGCAAGGGCGCGGTCTGCGCTTATCTCGAAACCTGGCACGTCGACATCGAGGAATTCCTCGATCTGCGCAAGAACACCGGCGACGACCGCCGCCGCACCCACGACATGAACACCGCCAACTGGGTGCCGGACCTGTTCATGCAGCGCGTCGAGGCCGATGGCGACTGGACGCTGTTCTCGCCCGACGAGACGCCGGACCTTCATGATCTTTACGGCAAGGCGTTTGCGGAGCGTTACGCCTTTTACGAGGACAAGGCCGCGCGCGGCGAAATGCGGGTGTTCAAGACGCTACGCGCCACCGATCTGTGGCGCCGCATGCTGACCATGCTGTTCGAGACCGGACACCCGTGGATCACATTCAAGGATCCATGCAACCTGCGCTCGCCGCAGCAGCATGTCGGCGTCATCCATTCGTCAAATCTCTGCACCGAAATCACGCTGAACACGTCGGACGACGAAGTCGCGGTGTGCAACCTCGGTTCGGTCAACCTGCTCAACCATGTGGGCGAGGGCGGCATCGATCACGCGCGGCTGAAGCGGACGATCACCACCGCGATGCGGATGCTCGACAACGTTATCGACATCAATTTCTACACCATTCCGGAAGCGCGCCGCTCGAACCTGCAGCATCGCCCGGTCGGCCTCGGCCTGATGGGCTT
>JAGVII010000440.1 GCA_020056155.1 Afipia sp. | reverse complement strand
CCATGGGCATCGTCGTGATGCTGATGATCAGCATGATCGTGAGCGGCGTGATGCGAATGCGTCATGCGGTTCCCATACAGGGCGGCGCCCGAAGCGCCGGTTGCTGCAAGGGATATGCGTCATCCGGAAACCGAATACTATCACAGCGGGGACGCAATCAGAGAGCGCCGATGGCGCTCGGGGTCTTACTGGAACGGCTTCACACCCGCGATGGCACGCGATCGGGCGACGGTGGCCGTGATGTTTTCGGCAAGCAGGCGGGCGAGGCAGGAATAGCCCCAGTCGTTCATGTGCAAGCCATCGGCGGTGATGAAACGGTCGAAGGCGATGGCCTGATCCTGATGCCAGTGCCGCATGGCCACGTAACGCCGAAACAGCGGGACATGCGTCTGCTTTGCGACGTAAGCGATCAACCCGACCATTTCGCTGACCGCGGGCTTGGCGTTCACGCGCGGCGCGAACTGCGGGTCGATCAGCAGCACGTCCGCGCCGGTCTTCTTGATGCGGGAGATTCCGGCCCGCAGCACGTCGGCGGTCTCCGGAATGTTGCCGTCGCGAAGCACGGTGTTGGTTCCGAGCTGCCAGATCACCAGATCCGGCTTGGGCGCGAGAACGGCGTCCATCCGCGCCACCATTGAATTCGCGTCTTCGCCATTGATGCCCTGATTGATAACGGTCACAGGCGTTTCCGGAAACCGTTGGCGCAGTTCGCGCTCGAGGCGGCTGGGATACGAATATGCTGGCGAACTGGCGCCGGCACCGCCGGTTGAGGACGAGCCGATGGCAACGATCGTGACGGGCTCATGCGCGTCCAGACGTTTGGCGACGCGCGTGATCGGGGCATCGAGCTGCGCAAGCGACTTCGACGACACGCAGGGTTGAGTCTTGAAGATGCTGTTCAGGTCATCGGAAGAATTGGTCTTCGCCTGTTCGGCAAGCGCGGCAACGGGGCATACGGCAAGCGCGCAGATGCCGAGCGCAAGCGCGGCAACGCTGGCGGCGATCGTCGAAGCCGTTTTCCGGCCGGGCGAGGGGTTGAACATCAAGAGCGAACCCTGGCGTGGCGGCCATCGAGGGTCCGCGTCGGGCCGATACCTAGCGGAAATGACGGCCACATTCAATGCGCCCGTAGGTGATGTGGAACCCCTGCTTAACCAAAATCAACTGTCAAAACAGCAGGTTGAAGGCAGATGGGGGGCCGCGATGCACAAGACTGTGAGCGATTGCCGCCTTGCGTTTTCAGAGGGTCTTGCCGAGCAGCGCACTCAATCCGTTCCAGATGATCTGAATGCCGATGCAAAAGAGGATGAAGGCCGAGAGCCGCATCACGACGTCCGTTCCGCGCGCGCCGAGAAACATAATAATCCGATCGGCGAAGCGATAACTGACGAAGATCGTAATGGCGATGGCCGCCAGGCCGGCCACTGCTGCGCCTCCAAGCATTGCCAGATGTGTGAGATCGTCGGCAGCCATTGGCCGCTGGCTTCCCAGCGTGACGGCCACGGAAATCGAGCCGGGTCCGACCGTCAGCGGCATGGTCAGCGGATAGAATGCATCGATTGCAGGGCCCGTATCGACCTTTGGGCGATCCGGGTCGGGGTCATCGGGTGCGTGAAGCAGCCGCCAGCCGAACGCCGCAACCACGAGGCCGCCGGCGATGCGCACAACGGGCAGGGTAATCCCGAAGAACTCGAGCACGTGCGAGCCGATGAACAGCGAGCCGAGCAGAAGGAAGAAGCTGTTGCGCGCCACGCTCCGGGCGAGGACGCTCCGCTCGGCTGTGGTGCGCCCGCGGGTCATACGCAGGAAGAGCGGCGCGCTGCCGATCGGATTGACGATCGGAAACAGCGCGGCATAGACCAGCAGAAATGCGTTGATGATGTTTTGCACGGCGTCCGTCCCGGCGGCCCTTGGCCTGACTGCCGATTTCGAACAGAGATCGCGGATGTTTGCAACTCGGACCGGCCATCGCCTCGGCGGAAAATACTGCCGACCATCAAGCGCTCGTCTTGGGCGAAGGGACTTGATACCGTGCCGCCGGAGCAACGGCGGTCGACTCATGCAGCGCAAACTGGTTGTGATTTTCCTGACGGCCCTGACCGGAAGTCTGTCCTCAACGCTGTATGCGGAGCCGGTCCCGATTACCTGTACGATCCTGCCGGGCGCGGAAGCCGCCAGCGTATTGCTGACCAATCCGCTCAAGTTCACCGCGTCATGTCAGGCAAACTGCAAATTCTCGACGGCCGTTTACGACGATAATCCCCAGATCATCTGCGCCAAGCCGGTGCCTGCCGGCAAGCAGGTCGAGATGTGCATTCTCAAGGCGGCGGGCAACAAGCTCGTCAAGCTTGTCGAAGCGACCGCCGATTGCAAAAAACCCTGAGCGGCCGCGCCTGGAAATCAACTTCCGGAAACGATGAAAGCCCCGCGCATGCGGGAGCTTTCATATGATGCGGCTAGCGGCCGAAAAACAGCCAGAGCAGGATGATCACCGGAATCGGCACACCCAGCAGCCAAAGCAAAAGTCCGCGTCCCATTATCGCCTCCATATCAATCTCAAGGACATGGAGAACGTGAAAGCGGTGCTCTTGTTCCGGCAACGGTATCTGATGCTCTGTCGAGGACTACCAATGTCCGGTATTGGGCATTGAACTCCATGGCTCTTTCGGCGCCAGCGCGTCGCCCTTCTGCAAGAGTTCGATGGAGTGCAGGTCGGGTGAGCGGATGAATGCCATCTGGCCGTCGCGCGGCGGACGATTGATGGTGATGCCGAGCTTCATCAACCGATCGCAGGTCGCATAGATATCGTCGACTTCATAGGCGAGGTGTCCGAAGTAGCGATCTTCGCCGTATGTTTCTTCATCCCAGTTGTAGGTCAGTTCAACCAGCGGTGCGCCGCGCCCCTTGACCTGCTTGAGCAAATGCTCGTCTTCGGGGGCACACAGAAACACCAGTGTAAATCGGCCTTTCTCGCTTTCGGTGCGGCGGACTTCCTTCAGCCCGAGCGCGTCGCTGTAGAACTTGAGTGCTGTATCGAGGTTGCGGACGCGCAGCATGGTGTGGAGGTAACGCATGGTTCTTATCCTTGTTCGGACATTGCCGGGAACGCGATCCAATAGCAGCAAAATGCGTTGGATGGCAGTTCAAGCGGGAGGAACTTTTATGCTGCGTCGCCGTTATCCTTCACAACTTTGAGATGATGGAGGCGATTTTTGAACGATGTCATTGACCGGGTTATCCACACGTTCGGAATGATGCGTAACTTGAGCGAAGACGCACTACACGAAGCCAGAGAGAGTCTCGGCAGTTACATCGAAACGCTTTCGTCCGCCGGAGAAACCGATCCGCAACGCCTGGCGGTATATGGCTTGGCCTATCTGCGCAACCGTCATGACGGCTCCTCGCCAAAATTCACCGGTTGCTGAGTTTCCGGCGGTCCCTTCCGTATGACAGTGGATAAGGAAGAGCATCGGCTGGCGAGGCATGGTGCTTCTTGGTAGCTCCGTGAGCAGTCAACGGAGATGACCATGCAAAAAGTAGATCTGGATTCGATGTCGATCGACGAT
>JAGVII010000526.1 GCA_020056155.1 Afipia sp. | reverse complement strand
TGCAACGCCGGGATTCCCTGCAACCCTGACGCAGCCGCCGGTTACCACCGCTCTGCCGCCGCAGCCCGCGCCGACCCCGCAGCAAGGCGTCCTCGCGCTGACCGCGCGGTTCGGAAAAGATCTGCCGCCCGTTAACGCCGGGGTGGTGTGGCGCGTCTACTCCGACAAGCCCGATGCGAGCGGCGCGTTCCAGCTCGTGCGCGAAGATCGCACCGCCACGCCGAACATCGTTCTGGCGCCCGGCGGCTATGTCGTTCACGCGTCGCTTGGTCTCGTGAGCGCCGTCCGTCCGGTGACGCTGCGCAACGATACGTTGCGCGAGCAGTTCGATCTCCCCGCCGGCGGCCTTCGCATCGAAGGACGCGTCGGCACCACCAGGATCCCGCAGGGACAGATCACGTTCTCGATTTACAAGGGCAGCCAGTTCGAAGTCGGCGAGCGCGCGCCGCTGGCGCAGAACGTCGCCGCAGGCGATGTGCTGCTGGTGCCCGAAGGGACGTACTACATCATCTCGAATTACGGCGACGCGAACTCGGTGGTGCGTTCGGACATTCGCGTGCAGGCCGGCAAGCTGACCGACGTGATCTGCACGCATCGCGCGGCGGTCATCACGCTCAAGCTGGTCAGCGACAAGGGTGGCGAAGCGCTCGCCAATACCGCGTGGTCGGTGATCACGCCCGCAGGCGACGTCATCAAGGAATACAACGGCGCGTTTCCGAAGGTCATTCTCTCGGAAGGCGAATATCGCGTGATCGCGAAGAACGAGGGCAAGGTGTTCGAGCGCCCGTTCAATGTCAGCAACGGTGTCGACGGCGAAGTCGAAGTCATCGCGCGGTAAGTGCGTGTAATAAATCCGTCACAGTTTCTAAGACGCACTAACCATCAAACGACTTAGAACTTTCACAAATCACGCATTGGTTCTGTTGGCGCGCGGTGTTTACGCAGCCTTAAGCGTGACTGCATTGGATACCGTCCGCTGACACGACAGAAAGCCGTGTCGATGTGGTGGGGTGTGCTGTGGTTGCCGTCGCGAAATCGAAGAAGACTTCAAGCCCGGAATTGTTCAGCGATATTTCTATACTGCGCCGCAAATGGCAGGCGGCGCTCAAACCGGGGAAAGGCCTTCCTTTCTTTGAAGACGTCTTGCTGGGCAGCCTCGGCCGCCTGGCCGACCACATCATGCTCATCAAGGATGAGGGCGCCGAGTTCAAGGTGTCGCGCGCCGGCCGTTACGTCGAACAATGGCTGGAGACCGAAATCCAGGATACGGAGCTCGACGCGTTTCCGCCGGACTGTGCGCTGATCCTGAGCGAGGCGGTCGCGAGCGCGCGGCAGAGCGGCAAGCCGCATCTGGCGACAGCCCATTGCGTTCGCGACGGGCTGGTTCAGATCTATGATGTGTTCGCGCTGCCGGTTGCTTCGCGCTGGGGCGGCACCATGACCAGCGTCTACGTGAATCAGCGCGGCGTTCAGTACAATCTGCTCGACGCGGTCTTCTCCGCCGCCGGCGATGGCGTGCTCTCGCTGGCAACCATTCGCAATGCGGATGGCCAGCCTGCCGACTTCCAGATCGTTCACCTCAATCAGGGCGCTGCGCGCCTTCTTCGATTGCCGCCGGACGAACTGCGCTGGCGCCGGTTGAGCACAGGGACGCATGCGCTTTGCGCGCAACAGGTTTTCAGGCAGCTTTGCGCCGTCGTGAACACCGGAGCCAGCGAACAGTTTGAAGTCAGCGACGACACCAGCACGCTGAAGATCAGCGCCGCCCCGGTTGGAGACATGCTCGCGCTGTCGCTGACCGATGTCACCGACATGAAGCGGCGCGAACAATCGTTCCGGCTGCTGTTCGACAGTAATCCGATGCCGATGTGGGTGTTTGACGTCGAGACGCGGAAGTTTCGCAACGTGAACGACGCGGCACTAAGTCACTATGGCTATAGCCGAACGACGTTCCTCTCCATGGAGTTGCAAGACCTCTGGCCCAGGGATGAATGGGAAGAGCATTCCCGCGCGTTGGTCGGTGTCGGCGATGTGTACAACTCCGGCCGTAACTGGCGGCACCTGAAGGCAGACGGCAGCGAAATCGAGGTCCTGACGTTCGGCCGCCGCGTCGCATTTCAGGGCCGCGACAGTTATCTGGTATCCGCCGTCGATATTACCGAGCGCCGCAAGGCGGAAGCCCGCATCGCCTACATGGCCCACCACGACGGACTGACGAATCTGGCTAACCGCGTGATGTTTCAGGAGCGGTTGCGGCAGGACCTCGAGCGCAGCCGCCTCGTCGACAAGACCATCGCGGTG
Source organism: Afipia sp. (assembly GCA_020056155.1). GTDB lineage: Bacteria > Pseudomonadota > Alphaproteobacteria > Rhizobiales > Xanthobacteraceae > Afipia. The sequence goes on along the minus strand of JAGVII010000526.1, from coordinate 959 downwards.
CTCTGCATCGACCTCGACCTGTTCAAGAACGTCAACGATTCCTTCGGCCATCCGACCGGCGATAAACTGCTGACGCAGGTGGCGCAGCGGCTCGCGGCCAATGTCCGCGCGGACAGTCTGGTGGCGAGACTCGGCGGCGACGAGTTCGCGATGATCCTGGGGAGCAACGCGTCGCCGATCGAGGTCAGCGATCAGGCCATCCGCATCATCGAAATGCTCAGCGCACCTTACGAGATCGACAGTCTTGAAGTGGTCATAGGCGCCAGCATCGGTATCGCGATCTCGCCCGGCGACGGCGAGACCGGCGAAGAACTGCTGCGCAACGCCGACATGGCGCTGTATCGCGCCAAGTCGGACGGCGGCGGCGTGCACCGTTTCTTCGAGAAGGAAATGGATCGCCACGCGCAACGGCGCCGCGATATGGAGATCGACCTGCGCCACGCGCTGGCCAGCGGCGAATTCGAACTGCATTACCAGCCGCTGGTCGATCTGGCGCAGGATCGCATCGTGTCCTTCGAGGCGTTGCTGCGCTGGAAGCATCCCGAAAAGGGCATGATCTCGCCCGCCGATTTCATTCCGGTCGCCGAAGACATCGGCCTGATCGTCCCGCTCGGCGAATGGGTGTTGCGCGAAGCCTGCATGCAGGCGGCGTCGTGGCCGTCGGACATCAAGGTCGCCGTCAATCTGTCGGCAGCGCAGTTCCGCAGCCGCAATCTGACGCAGGCGGTGTTCACGGCACTCGCGCAGTCAGGACTGTCGCCGCTCCGGCTCGAACTCGAGATCACCGAGTCGATCTTTCTTGCGGACAGCGAGGCCAACCTCACGATCCTGCATCAGTTGCGGGAGTTCGGCGTCCGCATTTCGATGGACGATTTCGGCACCGGCTATTCCAGCCTGAGTTATCTGCGCAGCTTTCCGTTCGACAAGATCAAGATCGACCGCTCGTTCGTGCGTGATAT
>JAGVII010000485.1 GCA_020056155.1 Afipia sp. | reverse complement strand
GGTCATGCCATCGGCGGCCCGGTGGGCGGAGCGGTCGGCGGCACCGTTGGCGCCGCGGTCGGCACCGCCATCGATATTCCGGCGGCCGTGATTTCGTCGGTTACCGGTTTGCCGGGACCTTCGGTGGTCGTGAAGGAACGCGTCGTGGTCGGCGAGCCGCTGCCGAGCTATGTCGAATTACGGCCTGTGCCGCGTCACGCCGAGTATCACTATGCTGTCGTGAACGACCGTCGCGTGATCGTCGAGCCGCGGACCCGCCGCGTCATTCGCGTCATCGAGTAACGGTGTGCTGAGCAGCAGCACCGGATGATGCGACGAAAAAGCCCCGTCACCGGACGGGGCTTTTTTGTTTTTCCGTGATTAAACCGAGCGCGGGCCGAACAGGATGACGGCGGCCCCGGCCAGGCAGAGCGCGGCGCCCGAAACGTCCCACCGGTCGGGACGCACGCCTTCCGCGGCCCACAGCCACATCAGCGAGGCGGCGATATAGACGCCGCCATAGGCCGCATACGCGCGGCCAGCGGCGTCGGCCGGCACCAGCGTGAGAAAATACGCGAACAGCACGAGCGATACGATGCCGGGGGCCAGCCACCAGATCGATTTGTCGAGCCGAAGCCACGCCCAGAATGCGAAGCAGCCGGCGATTTCGGTGAGGGCTGCTGCGATGTAGATGAGCGCTGTCATGAGGGGGTGATCCCCACCCGAAGAGCCGCATTCAGCGTCATTGCGAGGAGGTGAAGCCGACGAAGCAATCCAGCTCTTTGTGCAACGTGTGGATTGCTTCGCTTCGCTCGCAATGACGGCATATCAGATTCAGCAAACCCGAATTTGTTGTTTTTTATCGCGGCAGCGTGGTCGCGCCCATCAGATGCTGATCGATCGCGGCGGCGCACTGACGGCCCTCGCGGATCGCCCAGACCACGAGCGATTGGCCGCGGCGCATATCGCCCGAGGAAAACACTTTCGGCACCGAGGTCTGGTAGTTGCCGGTCGAGGCGCGCACGTTGCCGCGCGGATCGAGTTCGACGCCGAGCTTCTTCAGCAGGCCTTCATGCACCGGATGGACGAAGCCCATCGCCAGCAGCACCAGTTCGGCCTTCAGTTCGAATTCGCTGCCGGGCACCGGCTGGAATTTGTCATCGACATGAACGCAGTGCAGCCTGGTGACCTTGCCGTCATGGCCGGAAAACTTCTGCGTCAGCACGGCGTATTCGCGGATCGCGCCTTCGGCCTGGCTGGACGAAGTGCGCATTTTCAGCGGCCAGTTCGGCCAGGTCAGCGCCTTGTTCTCACGCTCGGGCGGCGCCGGCATGATTTCAAGCTGGGTCACCGACCTCGCACCCTGGCGGATCGAGGTGCCGATGCAGTCGGAGCCGGTGTCGCCGCCGCCGATCACCACCACGTCCTTGCCGGTGGCGAGAATTTCGCGGACGTCGCCGAGCGGCTCGTTGCCGACGCGGCGGTTCTGCTGCGGCAGGAAGTCCATCGCGAAGTGAATGCCGTCGAGCTCGCGGCCGGGGATCGGCAGATCGCGCGACGCTTCCGCGCCGCCGGTCAGTGCGACCGCGTCGTAAACCTTGAGCAGATCCTGCGGCTCAATCGCGCCGGCATAAGCGCCGCCGACCGGCGTGTTGTAGTGGAAGGTGACGCCTTCGGCTTCCATCTGCGCCACGCGGCGGTCGATGATGCCCTTTTCCATCTTGAAGTCGGGAATGCCGTAACGAAGCAGGCCGCCGGCCTTGGCGAACTTCTCGAACACGTGGACCTCGTGACCGACGCGCGCGAGCTGCTGCGCGCAGGCGAGGCCCGCGGGCCCTGAGCCGACCACGGCGACCTTCTTGCCGGTCCTGGTCGCGGCGACTTCAGGCTTGAGCCAGCCGCTGTCCCATGCGCGGTCGACGATGGCGCATTCGATGGTCTTGATGGTCACCGGGTTGTCGTCGATGTTCAGCGTACAGGATGCTTCGCACGGCGCCGGGCAGATGCGGCCGGTGAACTCGGGGAAGTTGTTGGTCGAGTGCAGGTTGCGCGACGCTTCTTCCCAGTTGCCGTTGTAGACGAGATCGTTGAAGTCCGGGATCTGGTTGTTGACCGGGCAGCCGGGCGTGCCCGGCTGAACCGAGCCGGTGCCGTGGCAGTAGGGGATGCCGCAGTTCATGCAGCGCGCGGCCTGATCGCGCGTATCCTTCTCGCTCAGCGGAATGACGAATTCCTTGAAATCCTTCACCCGCTCCGAGACCGGCGTGTATTTGCGGTCGTGACGCTCGATCTCAAGAAAACCTGTAGGCTTACCCATTTACCCCGACGCCTCTTCAAAGTTTCGTTGTCATTGCGAGGAGCGTAGCGACGAAGCAATCCAGCTTTTTGCCTCAAGAGTGGATTGCTTCGCTGCGCTCGCAATGACGTGGAATTTTCCGCTTACGCCCCGATCGCGATCTTGGGCTCTTCCGGCTCGCGCGATTTCAGTTCTTTCAGCGCGCGGCGGTATTCGACCGGCATCACCTTGCGGAACATCGGCAGATACTGCTTCCAGTTCGCGAGGATATGCTGCGCTCGCGCCGAGCCGGTGAGCTTGGCGTGACGCGTAATCAGCACGTGCAGCCGCTCGATGTCTTCGCCGAGCAGGTTGGAGAACACATCGACCCGGCCATGCGCCTCGAGATCGCCGGACGAATGGAACGCGTTCTGGTTGACCATTTCCTCGTTCAGGATCGGCTCGAGTTCGACCATCGCCATGTTGCAGCGCTTTTCGAACGTGCCCTCTTCATCCAGCACATAGGCCACGCCGCCGGACATGCCGGCTGCGAAGTTGCGTCCCGTCTTGCCGAGCACCACCACGATGCCGCCGGTCATGTATTCGCAGCAGTGATCGCCCGCGCCCTCGACCACGGCGACCGCGCCGGAGTTGCGAACCGCGAAGCGTTCGCCGGCGACGCCCTGGAAGTAGCATTCGCCCTCGATGGCACCGTACATCACGGTGTTGCCGACGATGATCGATTCTTCCGGCACGATGCCCGAGATCTTCGGCGGCCGGACGATGATGCGTCCGCCCGACAGGCCCTTGCCGACATAGTCGTTGCCTTCGCCTTCGAGATCGAAGGTGACGCCGCGCGCCAGCCACGCGCCGAACGCCTGACCCGCCGTGCCCTTGAGGCTGACATGGATGGTATCGAGCGGCAGGCCGGTGTGGCCGTAGGTCTTGGCCACGACGCCGGACAGCATCGCGCCCGCGCTGCGGTCGGTGTTGTGGATGTCCGCCTCGATCTTCACCGGTGCGCCGCGGTCGATCGCCGCCTGCGCTTCCCGGATCAGGGTGCGGTCGAGCACGTTGTCCAGATGATGGTCCTGTGCCTCGGCGTGATAGATCTTCTGGCCGGGCAGGGCCTTCTGCTTGAAGAACAGCTTCGAGAAGTCGAGGCCCTTGGCCTTCCAGTGCGCCACCAGCGTGGTCTGGTCGAGCATCTGGCTCTGGCCGACCATCTCCTGGAAGGTGCGGTAGCCGAGCGAAGCCATGATCTCGCGGACTTCCTCGGCGACGAAGAAGAAGTAGTTGATGACGTGCTCGGGCTGGCCGGTGAAGCGCTTGCGCAGCACCGGGTCCTGGGTGGCGACGCCGACCGGGCAGGTGTTGAGGTGGCACTTGCGCATCATGATGCAGCCCGCCGCGATCAGCGGCGCGGTGGCGAAGCCCATTTCGTCGGCGCCGAGCAGCGCGCCGATCACGACGTCGCGGCCGGTGCGGAAGCCGCCGTCGACCTGCACCACGATGCGGCTGCGCAGCCGCTCGCGCACCAGGGTCTGGTGGGTTTCGGCGAGGCCGATTTCCCATGGCGAACCGGCATGCTTGATCGAGGTGAGCGGCGACGCGCCCGTGCCGCCCTCAAAACCGGCGATGGTGACGTGATCCGCGCGCGCCTTGGCGACGCCCGCGGCCACGGTGCCGACGCCGATTTCGGAGACCAGCTTGACCGAGACCGCGCCGTCCGGATTGACGTTCTTCAGGTCGTAGATCAGCTGCGCGAGATCTTCGATCGAGTAGATGTCGTGATGCGGCGGCGGCGAAATCAGGCCGACACCCGGCGTCGAGTGCCGCACCTTGGCGATAGTGGCATCGACCTTGTGGCCGGGCAGCTGTCCGCCTTCGCCGGGCTTGGCGCCCTGCGCCATTTTGATCTGCATCATGTCGGAGTTGACGAGGTATTCCGTCGTCACGCCGAAGCGTCCCGACGCCACCTGCTTGATGGCCGAGCGCATCGAATCGCCGTTCGGCATCGGCTTGAAGCGATCCGCTTCCTCGCCGCCTTCGCCGGTGTTGGACTTGCCGCCGATGCGGTTCATCGCGATCGCCAGCGTGGTGTGGGCCTCGCGCGAGATCGAGCCGAACGACATCGCGCCGGTGGCGAAGCGCTTGACGATCTCCCTGGCCGGCTCGACTTCATCGAGCGGCACCGGCTTGCGCTTGTCGTCCTCGGCGGTCTTGATCCTGAACAGGCCGCGCAGCGTCAGGAGCTTCTCGGCCTGCTCGTTCAGCACCTTCGCGAAGGCGCGATAACGCTCCTGCGAGTTGCCGCGCACCGCATGCTGGAGCAGCGACACGGTTTCGGCGTTCCAGGCATGGTCCTCGCCGCGCGAGCGGTAAGCGTATTCGCCGCCGACATCGAGCGCGGTCTTGTAGACCTGCGCGTCGCCGAACGCGTCGGCGTGACGGCGGGCGGTTTCCTCGGCGATTTCGGCCAGGCCGACGCCTTCGATGCGGGTATGCGTGCCGGCGAAATACTTCGCGACGAACTCCGCCTTCAGGCCGACGGCGTCGAAAATCTGCGCGCCGCAATAGGACTGGTAGGTCGAAATGCCCATCTTCGACATGACCTTGAGCAGGCCCTTGCCGATCGACTTGATGTAACGCTTGACGATTTCCTTGTCATCGAGCTTGGCAGGCAACTGGTCCTTCATCGCGATGATGGACTCGAACGCCAGATACGGATTGATCGCTTCGGCGCCGTAGCCCGCAAGGCAAGCGAAGTGATGCACTTCGCGCGGCTCGCCGGATTCGACGACGAGGCCGACCGAGGTGCGCAGGCCGGTGCGGATCAGGTGGTGGTGCACGGCGGCGCAGGCCAGCAGCGACGGAATCGGAATCCGGTCCGAGCCGGCGGCACGGTCCGACAGGATGATGATGTTGACGCCCTCGCGCACGGCAGCCTCGGCGCGGCCGCACAGTTCATCGAGCACCTGCTCCATGCCCGAAGCCCCGAGGCCGGCATGGAACGTGGTGTCGAGCGCGCGCGACCTGAAGTGGTTGTCGGCGACCTCCGAGATCGAGCGGATCTTTTCCAGATCCGCGTCGGTCAGGATCGGCTGGCGCACTTCGAGGCGCTTGGTCTTGGACAGGCCCTCGATGTCGAACAGGTTTGGGCGCGGGCCGATGATGGAGACGAGGCTCATCACCAGCTCTTCGCGGATCGGATCGATCGGCGGGTTGGTCACCTGCGCGAAGTTCTGCTTGAAATAGGTGAACAGCGACTTCGGCTTGCTCGACAGCGCCGAGAGCGGCGTGTCGGTGCCCATCGAGCCCGCGGCTTCCTCGCCGGTGGAGGCCATCGGCGTCATCAGCACGGCGAGGTCTTCCTGGCTATAGCCGAACGCCTGCTGGCGATCGAGCAGCGACAGGTTGGAGCGCGCGGCCTTGGCGGGCGCGTCCTTCATTTCCTCAAGCACGATCTGGGTGCGGTCGAGCCACTCGCGATAGGGATGGCTCTTGGCCAGTTCCGCCTTGATCTCATCGTCCGGAATGAGCCGGCCTTCTTCGAGATCGACCAGCAGCATCTTGCCGGGCTGCAAACGCCACTTGGTGATGATCTGGTCCTCGGGAATGGTCAGCACGCCCATTTCCGACGCCATCACGATGCGGTCGTCCTTGGTGACGAGATAGCGTGCCGGACGAAGCCCGTTGCGGTCGAGGGTCGCGCCGATCTGGCGGCCGTCGGTGAACGCGATCGCGGCGGGGCCGTCCCACGGCTCCATCAGGGCTGCGTGATACTCGTAGAACGAGCGGCGTTCTTCGCTCATGAGCGGATTGCCGGCCCATGCCTCGGGAACGAGCATCATCATCGCGTGCGACAGCGAGTAGCCGCCCTGCACGAGGAATTCGAGCGCGTTGTCGAAGCAGGCGGTGTCCGACTGGCCCTCATAGGAAATGGGCCACAGCTTCTCGATGTCGTCACCGAACTTCTCGGACGACACCGAGGCCTGACGCGCCGCCATCCAGTTGACGTTGCCGCGCAGGGTGTTGATTTCGCCGTTGTGCGCGACCATGCGGTAGGGATGCGCCAGCGACCACGCCGGGAAGGTGTTGGTCGAGAAGCGCTGATGCACCAGCGCCAGCGCGGATTCGAAATCCGGCTCGTGCAGGTCGGGATAATACTTGCCGAGCTGGTCGGCCAGGAACATGCCCTTGTAAACCACGGTGCGGCACGAGATCGACACCGGATAGTAACCGGCGAGCGCGCGTTCGCGGC
>JAGVII010000852.1 GCA_020056155.1 Afipia sp. | reverse complement strand
TCCTCGTCGGCCAATGCCAGCGCATCGGCCAGCACGAGGCGGCCTTCCGCGTCGGTATTTCCGATCTCGACATTGACGCCCTTGCGCGACGGAAAAATATCGAGCGGCCGAAACGCGTTGCCCGCAACCGAATTCTCGACGGCGGGAATAAGAACGCGCAGGCGAACCTTCAGCTTCGCATCCATGATCATCTGTGCGAGCGCGAGCACATTCGCCGCGCCGCCCATGTCCTTTTTCATGATCAGCATGCCGCCCGACGGTTTGAGATCGAGTCCGCCGGTGTCGAAGCAGACGCCCTTGCCGACCAAGGTGATCCTCGGATGCGATGCGTCGCCCCATGTGATGTCGATCAGGCGCGGGGCGCGGGCCGAGGCCATGCCGACCGCGTGGATCAGCGGAAAATTCTGCTTCAGCAGGTCGTCGCCGACGATGCAAGTATAGGTCGCGCCGAATTTCCCGGCGAGCGCCTGCGCGGCCGCTGCGAGTTCGTCCGGGCCCATGTCGTTGGCGGGCGTGTTGATAAGATCGCGCGCCAGCGCAGCAGCGTCCGCCATGCGCGTCAGTTCAACCATATCGACGCCGTCGGGCGGAATGAGCCGCGCGCCCGGAGCATCGTTCTTGCGGTAGCGATTGAACCGGTAACTGCCGAGCGCGAAGGCCAGCGCCGCGAGGCGGGTATCATGCGGCGCGTTGGCAAAGCTGTAGGCGCCTGCGGGCAGCAGACCGGGCAGTTGTCCGGGCCGGAACGGATCGCGCCACTCGCTGGACGAATCCTCGATGCCGAACAGGACATGGGCGAGCGATCCATCGTCCGCCGGCAATGCGAGATACTGGCCGGGCTTTGCCGTGAAGGTGTTGGCTGCGGCGAACCGCCGGGCGGTCGCGGAAAGCGTGGCGCTGATAGCGTCCCAGGTTGATTTGCACGCGAAGGTAATGGGGACGGGGCGGGCGTCGGTGGAACTTTTGAAAGCAGGGTGCATGGTCTTCCCAGACAGCGGCGGGGCGGGGCGATGGGGCACTATAGCAGCGTGGCGCTCGCGCGCGGCAGGCTCAAGACAGTGTTTTTACATGCTCTTTCGGCGGGAGGCGGCGATTGCCTGATCGGGCGGGCAGCGGGTTAACCCAACATTAGGGTTAACAGTCTATTGCTGGGGTATCCGGCTTCGCCACCCTCGATCGCGAGTCCAAGCGTCATGCGTCATCCATCTCCTTCCGCCCGATACCTTGGTTCTGCCGCGGTGACAGTCATTCTCGCTGTGGGCCTCGCCGGGTGTCAGACCGCGCGTTCGCCCGATGTCACCGGATCGCTGAACGCGCGCGCGGAAGCCACTCCGGGCCAGATGTCACGCGATGCCATCGAGGCCTATGGCCAGCGCTATCGCGCCAATCCGCGCGATGCGGCAGCCGCGCTTCAGTATGGCCAGTCACTGCGCCTGAACGGTCAGCGCCAGCAGGCGGCTGCGGTGCTGGAACAGGCGACCATCGCCAATCCCGGCAACAAGGTGCTGCTGGCCGCCTATGGACGCGCGCTGGCGGACAACGGAAGCTTCCAACTGGCGTTCGACACTCTGGCGCGCGCCCATACCCCGGCCAATCCCGACTGGCGCATCCTGTCGGTGCAGGGCACCACGCTCGATCAGATGGGCAAGCACGACGAAGCCCGCCGCTACTACGCGAGTGCTTTGAAGATTGCTCCGGAAGAGCCGTCGGTTCTGTCGAACCTCGGCATGTCCTATGTGCTGTCCAAGGATCTGCCGAAGGCCGAATCCGTCCTGCGCAGGGCCTATAACCGTGGATCGGCCGATAGCCGCATTCGTCAGAACCTGGGTCTGGTCGTCGGGCTGCAGGGACGGTTCGCGGAAGCCGAAACCATCGTGAAGGCGGATCTGCCGGCTGACGAAGCCGAAGCCAACGTGGCCTATCTGAAGCAGATGCTCAGCCGCGATGGCAACCGTGGCCCGCGGACAACGGCCGCGGCAGGGCCCAGCCGGTCGTAGCGCCTATCGTCATTGCGAACGTGCCGAAGCAATCCAGAAGCGACAGCAACGCTGGATTGCTTCGCCGCAAGGGCTCCTCGAAATGACTGTCAGACAATCGTATCGAAGCCGCCGCAACGGCGCCTGACCGGCGCCGCCGTCGCATCATTTCATGTATTCCGAGACCTTGATGCCGGTTGGGCCGAGAATGACCACGAACAGCACGGGGAGGAAGAACACGATCATCGGCACGGTCAGTTTCGGCGGCAGCGCGGCCGCCTTCTTCTCGGCCTCGTTCATGCGCATGTCCCGGTTTTCCTGGGCCATCACGCGCAGCGTCTGCCCGAGCGGCGTGCCGTAGCGCTCCGACTGTTGCAGGGCCAGACAGACCGACTTCACGCCTTCGACGCCGGTCCGCTTGGCGAGATTTTCGTAAGCCATCTTGCGGTCCTGCAGGTACGACAGCTCGGCGGTCGTCAGCGAGAACTCCTCGGCGAGCGCGATCGACTGGCTGCCGATCTCCGTGCTGACCCGGCGGAATGCCGCTTCGATCGACATCCCGGACTCGATGCAGATCAGCAGAAGGTCGAGTGCGTCCGGAAACGCGCGCCGGATCGATAACTGGCGCTTCGTGATTGCGTTCTTCAGAAACAGCATCGGTGCCTGCATGCCGAACCAGGTCGCGCCAAGACACATGCCGATCTTCATGGGCGCCGGCTGCTGCATCTTCGAGATGAAGAAGACATAGAGAATGGCGCCGATCAGAAACATGATCGGCATGACGAGGCGGAAGAACAGGAACGTGACGTAAGGCGCCTGGCCGCGATAGCCGGCCATCACGAGTTTGTCCCGTGCCTCTTCCTGGGCCACCCACTTGCCGAGGTTGAAATCCTCGACGATCCGCTGCACGAACTGCTTCGGTGTCTGGCGCAGCGAGACTTTTTCGTTGCGGTTCAGCCGGTCGCGTTCACGCTGGCGCAGACGTTCGCGCTCGCTGGCAACCGCCTTCATGCGCTTGGCCAGCCCTTCGCCCGCGAACATCGGCGACACCACCGCGTAGGCGGCGGCCGCTGCGGCGATGGCCGACATCAGCATCGTCATGAACCGGATATCGTGGAATTTCTCGATGAGCAGATCTAACAGCATGGCCCCTCGTCAGAAATCGAAGTTGATCATTTTTTTCATGACGAGGATGCCTGTCCCCATCCACAGCACGCAGCCGGCCAGCATCAGCCGCCCGGTCGGATGCGTCCACAGCAGCGAGATGTAGTCGGGCGTCATGATGTAGACCATGATCATCACGATGGGCGGCAGCGCGCCGATGATGGCCGCCGATGCCTTGGCTTCCATCGACATCGCCTGAATCTTCGCCGCCATCTTCCTGCGGTCGCGAAGCACCTTGGAAAGGTTGCCAAGGGCTTCGGACAGGTTGCCGCCGGACTTGGTCTGGATCGCGATCACGATGCCGAAGAAGTTGGCTTCCGGCAGTGGCATTCTGTCGTAAAGACGCTGGCAGGCCTCGCCGAGCGGCATGCCGATGGTCTGGGTTTCGATGATCGCATTGAATTCGCCGCGCAGCGGCTCAGGCGAATCCGCGGCGACAACCTTGAGCGAATCGAACAGCGGCAGGCCGGCCTTGATGCCGCGAACGATCACATCGACGGCATCCGGCAAAGCATCGAGAAATTTCGCCTCGCGGCGTTTCTTGAGAAAGCCAAGTACCCAGCGCGGCAATCCGAAGCCCGCGGCGAGGGCGAAACCGAGCGCCGGCAGCAACGGCACGCCGCCGAAGAAAGTCACGACCAGAACGACGGTGCCGAGAATGGCGGAGCCGATCGTGAACTGTTGCTTCGTCCAGCTCAGGCCCGACTGGGCGATGCGGGTTTCCAGCGACACCTTCTTCGATGCAGCGAGCCGTTGTTCAAGTTCCTTGATCGAGTCCTCGACCTGGACGCGGCGCGAGCGAGAGCGATCATCGATGCGCAGCGCCGGCTCAGCCCGCGCGAAGGACGCGCGGCGCTTTTCAGCCTGCTTTTCACCGGAGAGCGATGGATAGATGAAAACCCAGGCGAGGCCGCCCACCGTAACGGCGGAGAGGAAAGCCAGTGCCAGCGCCTGCATGTCCATGGCGCGTTCCTATATTTCGGCGACTTCGGCCGCGTCGAGTGCGGCGGCCAGCCGCTTTTCCTCGCCGTAATAGCGGGCGCGTTCCCAGAACCGGGGGCGGCCGATGCCGGTCGAACGGTGCCGGCCGATGATGTTGCCGTTCAGGTCTTCGCCCATCATGTCGTAGGTGAAGATATCCTGGGTAATGATGGTGTCGCCTTCCATGCCCATCACCTCGGTGATGTGCGTGATGCGTCGCGAGCCGTCGCGCAGACGGGCGGCCTGCACGATGATGTCGATCGAGGCGCAGATCATCTCGCGAATGGTTCGCGACGGCAGCGAGTAGCCGCCCATGGTGATCATGGATTCGGCGCGGGACAGGGCTTCGCGCGGGTTGTTGGCGTGCAGGGTGCCCATCGAACCGTCGTGGCCCGTGTTCATCGCCTGCAACAGATCGAACGCTTCGGGTCCGCGGACTTCGCCGACGATAATGCGTTCCGGCCGCATACGCAGGCAGTTCCTGACGAGGTCGCGCATGGTGATCTGGCCTTCGCCTTCGATATTGGGCGGGCGCGTTTCGAGGCGTACGACATGCGGCTGCTGCAACTGAAGTTCCGCGGCGTCCTCACAGGTGATGACGCGCTCGTCCTCGTCGATATAGTTGGTCATGCAGTTGAGAAGTGTTGTCTTGCCGGAGCCGGTGCCGCCGGAGATCAGCACGTTGCAGCGGACCCGCCCGATGATCTGCAGGATCTGAGCGCCCTCGGGTGAGATTGCGCCGAACTTGACCAGCTGATCCAGTGTCAGCTTGTCCTTCTTGAATTTGCGGATGGTGAGCGCCGGGCCGTCGATCGCCAGCGGCGGCACGATTGCGTTGACGCGCGAGCCGTCGGCGAGGCGCGCGTCGCATATCGGCGAGGATTCGTCGACGCGTCGGCCGACCTGGCTGACGATGCGCTGGCAGATGTTCAGGAGCTGCTGGTTATCGCGGAAGCGGATACCGGTTTTCTGAATCTTGCCGTTAACTTCGATAAAGACGGTGCCGGCGCCATTGACCATGATGTCGGCGATGTCGTCGCGCGCAAGCAGCGGTTCAAGCGGACCGTAACCGAGGACGTCGTTGCAGATGTCGTCGAGCAGTTCCTCCTGCTCGGCGATCGACATCACGATGTTCTTGATCGCGATGATCTCGT
>JAGVII010000789.1 GCA_020056155.1 Afipia sp. | reverse complement strand
GTCCGATTTGGCCGAACCGGTGATACAGCGAAACAGCGTGGTTTTACCGGCGCCGCTCGGCCCCAGAACCGCAACGAACTCATGCTCCATCAACGTGAAGCTTACATTCTCTACCGCCGATCGCGCACCGAAGCTCTTCGAGAAGCTCTCGACGGAAAGTACCGGCGGCTTGCCGACAATGTCCGGTTGCGGGCAAAAGGCGAGCCCATCGGCAGATATCCTGTTCACGGGGTCACCCATTGGTCATACGAGCCTCTTGCGCAGCCACCCCGACAGCCAGTCCAGCGCCGTCACGACAATGAGGATGACCGCTATGATTGTGAAGAGCCGGGAGAAGTCGAGAAGGTCCATGCTGTTCTTCAGCTCCTGACCGATGCCGCCGGCGCCGACAACGCCCAACACCGTGGAGGCGCGGACATTGAACTCCAGCCAGAACAGCGAGGTTGAGAGCAGAAGCGGCAGAATATCCGGCAGGAGCCCATATGTGAGTGCAGTAAGCCGTCCCGCACCGGTTGCGCGGATCGCATCGTGAGGACCGAGGTCGGTGCTTTCGATCTGATCGGCGAAGAACTTGGCGGCCGTGCCGGCCGTATGAAGCATTATGCCGAGCACACCTGCGAACGGCCCGAGCCCGACCGCCGCCACGAACAACAGCGCAAACACAAAGGAATCGATCCCGCGCAGCGCATTCAGAAACCATCTCGTCGGGAAATACAGCCACGGTAAAGGCGTGATATTGCGGCTCGCAAGGATTGCAAACGGCAGTCCGATCAGTGTGGCCAGCGTTGTGCCGATCGCTGCCATCGCGACCGTCTCCGCCGTTCGCCAAAGGAACAGCGGGAGCTCGTCGAACCTCGGCGGCCAGGCCCGCGACAGCCAGTCCCAAAGTTTAGGGAGACCCATGCCGAGCTTGCCGAGGTCGAGTTGTGCGAGATCGGCGGCCACGAGATAGAACGCAACAATGGCCGCAACGAGCAGCCAGCCTTTGACTCGCGCAACGCTGAATGTGCGTTGCGCGGCTTCGAGCTTCGCCAGCGCTTCTGCAGCGGTTTTCATCCCGCCGTAACGAGTGATCGCACCGTCGAGGAGACGTCCCGCTCCCGTAGCGTTCATCTCACACCTTTGCCTTGATCTTGCCGACGGAGATACCGGCATTTTCGATCGACCTGTAGGAGGCATGGGTCGCCGCGACGAAGCCGGTGTACCGGTTCGGCAGCAGCAACTTTGCCTGTTCGACCGTGATCGCGGTCAGGATGGCCTGCACTTTGCTCGACATCTCGGCGGAAGCGTTGGCGGGTACCGCGATGGCATCGTTGGGCAGCGGGTCTGATGTCCAGATGATCTTGTTTGAGTCCTCCTTGACCCGGCCGGACGCGATCATTGCATTGCGGTTGCGGTCGAAGTCGGTAGCCATGTCCACTTGGCCAGACGAGACGGCGATCTCGTTGGCCGCGTGTGTGGCCCCGTCACTGTACTTCCAGAAGGCCTTGGGATCGATTTTCCAGACTTCCTTTGCGTAGAAGGTCGGGATCAACCAGCCGGAAGTGGAGCCGACGTCGGCAAAGGAAATCGACTTGTCCCTCGTATCGTCGGGGAATTTCGTCACCTTGAGATCGGGCCGCGCAATGATGATGGCCTGATAAGTCGGCTTTTCATCATATTTGGCGGTGGCGACCGCCTGACAACCGGTCGCGTTGTTGGCAATGATGTAGCCCCACGGCCCCATCCATGCCAGATCGAGCTGACCGCCGCCCATGGCAACTGCCATCCCGGCCCAATCGGTGGTCGCCGCCAGCTCGAAATCTGCACCGAGTTCTTTTGCAATGTGGGCAAATACCGGTCCGAACGCCTTTTTCGTGTCCTCGGGGTTGGGCAGAAGCGGCCCAACCGCGAACCGAAGCTTCTTGGTCTGCGCGATGGCTGGCCGAAAAACTGAAGTGGCCGCAGCCGCTGCCGCAGTGGTCGCCAGGAACTTGCGTCTGTTAATGCTCATAACGTCTCCACACATTGCTAGATCGAATAAGGACTAACTTAAGGGTCTGTAGATTGATGCCTTCGCTCGCGAACTCGACGTACAGCGCTCCGCCGGCGACCAGCACCGCACGGACCGAGTTTCTTTCATCCAAGCCCCGTTTCCAGAAACGGGGCGGACACACCCAGATCGCTCCACTTGCTTCCGCAAAATTCGCCGTAAGCCCGACCTGCGGCGCAAATCCGGCTTCGCAACTGACGGCGACATCGGCCCTGACCCGCACGTCGCAAGAATCAAACGCGCGCGGTTGTACCCAAGGATTGCGCGCTCAATTCACCTCGGCGGGACGATCGTAGAGCAAGCGCCGCGCCCGCTTCTGGTTGTCGAACAGGCTGAACCGTTCTTGCGCTTCGGGCGGCATCGGAAAGGGCACGGGGCACGGCAGTGCGACCATC